>CAZCVW010000139.1:0-8480 GCA_964502185.1 uncultured Burkholderiales bacterium | reverse complement strand
GACCGGGCCGCTCCCGGCGGCCGGGTGGCTTCCGCGGCCCGGGCGGCGCGGGGCACCTCGGGCGGGGCCAGGACCTGGAGGGTCCGGCGGAACCGGTCCACCGACCGCTGTCGGCGACGTTCCGTATGGGCCCGCCACGCGGGCGGAATCAGCACAATCCCCCAGAGGGCGGCGAGAACAAGCAGCACCATGGCTGGGGCCTCCCGGGTTGCAGCGTCGGCGGGGCGAACCTAACACCGGGCCGTTACCCGCAGGTGGATCCACAGGGGGAGAGACGACTACCGGTCGAAGTTGACCGCGTCGTCGGCCACCTTGCGCCGGAACGCACCGGAGCGGCCGCCCGTCTTCTCCCAGAGCGCCAGATCGCCGATGGTCATCTCCCGGTCGACCGACTTGCACATGTCGTAGATGGTGAGGGCGGCGATCGAACAGGCGGTCAGGGCCTCCATCTCGACACCCGTCCGGTCGACGGTGTCCACCTGCGCCTCGATCTCGACGAAGGTGTCCTCGATGGTGAAGTTCACGTACACGCCGCCCACCAGGAGTGGGTGGCACAGCGGCAGCAGCATCGGGGTCTGCTTGGCCGCCTGGATACCCGCCACTCTGGCCACCGCCAGCACGTCGCCCTTGGTGATCGCCCCGGAGGCGATCATGCTGGAGGTCTCGGACTTCATGTTGACCCGGCACCGGGCGACGGCCCGTCGGTGCGTCGGCTCCTTGGGCGTGACGTCCACCATGCGGGCGCGTCCAAGCGGGTCGAGATGAGTGAACTCGAAGGGCGGCATGGCGACAAGTGTACGGCCTGACCAGCGCGGTCGCCGGGGTCGCAACCTAAACTGGCTTTCGACCATGGACGGCCACGACCACCTGCCCCGACTCGACACGCCGCTCGACACGCTCGGAAGGCCGCTGCGGGACCTGCGGATCTCGGTCACCGACCGCTGCAACTTCCGCTGTCCGTACTGCATGCCGGCCGAGGTCTACGGCGCCCGCTACGAGTTCCTGCCCCGGTCCGAACTCCTCACCTTCGAGGAGATCGAGCGCCTCGCCGGGATCTTCGTCCCGCTCGGGGCCACCAAGCTGCGCCTCACCGGCGGCGAGCCTCTCGTCCGGGCCAACCTCACCGGGCTGATCGAGCGCCTGGCCGCCATCACCGGCGTGCAGGATCTGGCCCTCACCACCAACGGTGTCCTCCTAGGGCCGATGGCCGCCGACCTGGCCGCCGCCGGCCTGCGCCGCGTCACGGTCAGCCTCGACAGCCTCGACGACGACGTGTTCAAGCTCATGAGCGGCCGGGCCACGGCCACCCCCGAGGCGACCCTGGCCGGGATCGACGCGGCGGCCGCGGCCGGGCTGACCCCGGTCAAGATCAACTGTGTCGTCCAGCGGGGCGTGAACGATCACACTCTCGTCGACCTGGCCCGCCGGTTCCGGGGCACCGGCCACATCGTCCGCTTCATCGAGTTCATGGACGTCGGCACCCTGAACGGCTGGGACCTGTCCCAGGTGGTGACCGCCCGGGAGATCGCCGAGCGGATCGGTGCCGAACTGCCCATCGAACGGGTGGAGGCGTCCTACCGGGGCGAGGTCGCCACCCGCTGGCGGTACCGGGACGGCTCAGGCGAGATCGGCATCATCTCGTCGGTGTCCGAGCCGTTCTGCGGCGACTGCACCCGGGCCCGGCTCTCCACCGAAGGCCGGCTGGTGACCTGCCTGTTCGCCTCCGGCGGCACCGACCTGCGGGGCCCGCTGCGCTCCGGCGCCACCGACGAGGAGCTGTCCGCCGTCATCTCCGGCGTCTGGTCGGGGCGGACCGACCGCTACTCCGAGGAGCGCACGGCGTTGACCGCCCGGCCCGGCCGGCGCCGTATCGAGATGTTCCAGCTCGGCGGCTGACGGCTTCCGCTCGGGATCGGCATTTCCTGCTCGGGCGAGAAACGGCGGCAACAAGGGGGGCGGGTTGGTGGTCTGGTCGTTCTGGCGTTCGTCAGGGGACCCTATGAACGCCAGTTCGTTCGTGGCCGCGAACGGGTGGGGCCCAGACCCGCGGGACCCACCGGCGCACCTCGCATTGCGCTTTCCGCCCCCCACAGGGCATGAAGCGCGACCGGAACCGGTCACGCCAACCCGCCCCCTTCTCTGCCAGGCCTGAACCCGCCAGCGCAAAACGCCGGTTAGCCGGCGAACATCGCCCGGTTCGCTCATGCTCACCGCGGCGCCATCCCGACGATCGGCTTGTTCAGCTTGACCGCCCCGGTTGAGCCGAGGAACACCGCGTCGCCGAAAGCGAAGACGCCCCCGTCGGAGGCGACCAGCCAGTAGCCCCTGCCGCTCGGAGTGGCCGCCATGGCCACGATGGGCTGGTTGAGCTTCATGGCGCCGGTCGAGCCGGCGAAGGCGGCGTCCCCGAAGGCGAAGATGCCCCCGTCGGCCGCCACCAACCAGTAACCCCGGCCGGTCGGCGTCGCGGCCATGCCGACGATGGCCTGGTTCAGCGCCGTGGCCCCGGTGGATCCCGAGAAGGCGGCGTCGCCGAAAGCGAAGATCCCGCCGTCGGAGGCGACGAGCCAGTAGCCCTTGCCGGTCGGCGTCGGCGCCATCCCCACGATGGGCTGGTTGAGTTTGATGGCCCCGGTCGACCCGGCGAAGGCGGCGTCGCCGAAGGCGAAGATCCCGCCGTCGGAGGCGACGAGCCAGTAGCCCTTGCCGGTCGGCGTCGGCGCCATCCCGACGATCGGCTGGTTCAGCTTCACGGCGCCCGTCGAGCCGAGGAAGTCGGCCCCGAAGGCGAAGATTCCGCCATCGGTGGCGACGAGGCGGTACCCGCGGACGGGGGTCGTGTCGTGGACGAACACGTCGGCGGCCAGGTTGGTGTCCGCCTCCACGAGGTTGGTGGCGTCCGACGAGAACGTCACGAACCGGCCGTCGCCGCTCATCGTCGGGAAGAAGGTGTGGCCGTCGCTCTGGCTGGCCGCCTCTCGGGGGAAACCGCCGACCGACACCCGGGTCGTCGTGCCCAGCAGCCGGTCCCGGACGAAGGCGTCGTCCTTGGTGTTGGTGTCACCCGGCACGAGGTTCGTGGCGGACGAGGTGAAGGCCACGAACCGCCCGTCCCCGCTCACCCACGGGCTGCTGCTCACCCGGTTGCCCTGGACCCCGTTGGGCCCGACGCTCACCCGTTCGACCGCACCGGTGGCCAGCGTGGCCACGAAGACGTCGCCCTCGTTGTTGGTGTCCCCGCTCACCAGATTGGTGGCCTGCGAATCGAAGGTGGCGAACCGGCCGTCGGCGCTGATGATCGGGTAGCTCGAGTCGCTGTCGCCTTCCACCCCACCGGGGCCCACGCTCAACCGGGTGGTGGTGTGGGTGTCACGGTCGTGGGCGAACGCGTCACTGGCCAGGTTCCCGTCCCCCGGCACGAGGTTCCGAGCATCCGAGCTGAAGGCGACGAACCGACCGTCACGAGAGAGGGAGGGGGCGAAGCTCGAGCCGTTCGCCTGAGCCGCGGGCCCGGGCGGCCCCACGCTCACCCGTTCCGTGGTGCCGGCCACCAGGTCCCGGACGAACACGTCGGTGTCCCCGTTGTCGTCGCCGTCGACCAGATTGGAGGCCGCCGAACCGAAGGCCACGAAGCGGGCGTTGCCGCTGATGAAGGGCAGGAAGCTCCCCGCGTTCGCCTCGCCGGCCGCGCCAACGCTGGCCCGGGTCGTGAGGCCCGTGTCCCGGTCGTGGACGAACACGTCGTTGGCGTTGTTCCCGTCGCCCGGGACCAGGTTCGTGGCCTCCGACTCGAAGACGACGTAGCGCCCGTCGGCCGACAGGAAGGGGAAGGAGAGGCTGGACCCGTCGGCTTGGGCACCGTCCGGGCCGACGCTGATGCGGGTGGTGGTGTTGGCCCCCCGGTCGTGGACGAAGACGTCGCTCGCCCCGTTGGTGTCGCCCGGCACCAGGTCGGTGGCCGAGGAAACGAAGGCCACGAAACGTCCGCTCTCCGACAGGGCCGGGTAGGTGCTTTCCGGCGGGCCGCCCGGTTCCCCGTCGGGAGCCAGGTCGACCCGGGCGGTGGTCGGGGTGGCCGAGCTCCGGTCCCGCACCAGGATCTGGCCGCCGGAGCCAGTGCCACCCGAGCCGGGGTCGATCGGCCCGTTGGCGAAGGCGACGAGCAGCCCGTCTCCCGTAATGGCCGGCTCGACGCTGGGGAGATCGAGCGGAGAGCCGTCTCCGGTCACGCTGACCAGCGTCGTCGTGGCCGGGGCCGCGTCCCGAGCTCGGAGGAACACGTCGGTGGCCTTGTTGACGTTGTCGCCGGTGACGAGGTTGGTGGCGTCGGAGGAGAAGGCCACCAGCGTCCCGCTGAGCGAGACCTTCGGACTGAACGACCCCTGGTTGGCCTCGGTGCCGGTGCTGTCGACGCTCACCCGTTCGGTGGTCAACGCCCCCCGGTCCCGGACGAACACGTCGAGCTTCTGGTTGCCGTCGCCGGTGACCAGGTTGGTGGCGTCGGAGGAGAAGGCGACGACAGAGCCGGTCTCGTTGATGGCCGGTTCGTAGCTCCCGTCGTTGGCCTCCTCCTCGTCGGCCGACAGGCTGCCCCGCTCGTTGGTGGAGCCGGCCAGCACCCGGACGAACACGTCGATGGCGTCGTTGCCGTCCACTTGCGTCATCAGATCGGTGGCGTCGGACGTGTAGGCGACCACCAGCCCGTCGGAACTGACGGCGGGCTGGAAGCTGTCGCTGTTGCCGGAAGTGGTGTCGGGGGACTTGCTGACCAGGGATGTGGTGCCCCCCGCCCGGACGAACACGTCGAACGAGTCGTTGTCGTCCCCGGCCACCAGGTTGGTGGCGTCAGAGTCAAAGGCCACGGTCTGGCCGTCGCCGGAGATGGACGGGTTGCCGCTCGGACCGTCGGCCTGGGTGTTGTCGGGTCCCACGCTGACCCGGGTGGTGGAGGAGGTCAGGTCACGGGCGAACACGTCCGTCTCGCCGTTGGTGTCGCCGGCGACGAGGTTGGTGGCGTCCGAGGCGAAGGCCACGTACCGCCCGTCGCCGGAGATGGCCGGCGACCGGCTGGCCCCGTCGGCCGGCGAGCCGCCCGTTCCGGTGCTGACCCGGGTGGTCGTGCCCGCCGTCCGGTCCCGCACGAACACGTCCGGCTGGCCGTTGGTGTCGCCCGGCACCAGGTTGGAGGCCTGCGAGACGAAGGCCACGAACTGACCGGTGGTGGACACCGCCGGCGATCCGACCGCAGCCGGCGCCAGCCCGGTCGCCTGGCCGCCGCCGCTGCGGACGCTGGCCCGCGTGGTGACCCCCGACGACTCTGGCCGCGCGCCATGGGCCGGCGCGGAGAAGGAGACAGTGACGGTGACGGGCATGGCGGCCGACAGCACCAGGGCGACGGCCAGGCTGCGCCTGGATCTCAATGGCCTCTCCTCACGTCCCCCGAGCGGCGTTCCTCTGTAACGGTACCGCTCACAGACAACAGACACCACGGAGATGTCTGGACCACCCATCAGTGGTCGGCCGGAGACTCCAGGAGCATCACGTCGACCGGGTCGCCGGCTCCGACGCCGTCCCCCTCCGGGAGGAGGGCCAGGGCATTGGCCAAAGCCATGGCCGACAGCACGTTGGACGCCTGAACGCCGGTGCGACCGGCGACGAGACGCCCGTCCACCCGCCGGACGTGAACCCGGTCGAGGTGGAGCTTCCCGTCGGGCCGGCGGCGCAGGTCGTGCTCGGCCGTAGCCGGCACCACCGGCCGGAAGCGATGGGGGTGGCCCATCATCTGGAGCAGCGCCGGCCGGGCGAAGAGCTCGAAGCTCACGTGGGCCGACACCGGGTTTCCGGGCAGGCCGAAGATCGGTACGCCCTCGCCGAGGAGCCCGAAGGCGAGCGGCTTGGCCGGCTTGATGGCCACCTGGAACCACTCGAGCTTGCCCATCCGGTCGAGGACGGCTTTGACGATGTCGTAGTCGCCGACCGACACGCCGCCGCTGGTCACGAGGGCGTCGCAGTGGGCCACGGCGTATTCGAGGCGTTCGGTGACGGTGGCCTCGTCGTCCCGGGCGATGCCGAGGTTGACCGCCTCACAGCCCGTTTGGGCGACGAGCCCGAGGAGCATGGGGCGGTTCGAGTCCCGGATGCGGCCGGGCGTCAGCGGCTCCCCGGGTGGGGTGAGTTCGTCGCCGGTCGAGAGCACGCCGACCCGGGCGCGCCGCACGACCGGGACCGTCGAGTAACCGAGGCTCGCCGCCATCCCGATGTGGGCGGGTGTGAGCAGCGTGCCGGCCGGGAAGACGACGACACCGGCGGCCACGTCGCCGCCCGCGGGGCGGAGGTGATCGCCGACGGAAGCCGACCGTCCGATCAGGACTGCGCTGTCGCTGTCCTTCTGGGTCTCCTCCACCATCACGATGGCGTCGGCCCCGTCCGGGATGGGCGCGCCGGTCATGATCCGGATCGCCTCGCCCGGCCCGACCGCCACCGTCGGCGCATGTCCGGCGGGAAGGTCGCCCACCACGCTCAGGCGGACGGGGGCGTCCGAGCTGGCGCCGGCCGTGTCGGCGGCCCGCACGGCGTACCCGTCCATGGCCGTGTTGGCGAACGGGGGGACGGCTTCGGCGGCTATCAACGGCTCGGCGGTGACGAGTCCCAGAGCCTCGGCCAGGGCGACGTTGTCCGCGGGCAGCGTCGGAACCGACGCCAGGATGTGGTCGCGGACCTGGTCGAGGGGCTTGAGCGCCACTCTCAGATGATCTTCCGGCGCTGCACCAGGTCGGCCAGGAACGACTTGAACTCGGCGCCCAGATCGGGCCGGTCGAGGGCCAGTTCCACCGTCGCCCGCAGGAAGTCGATCTTCTTGCCGATGTCGTAGCGGCCTTCCTCGAACGTGAGCCCGAAGACCGTCTGGCTCTCCAGGAGGAGGGCGATGGCGTCGGTGAGCTGCAGCTCGCCGCCGGCGCCCGGCGTGATCCGGTCGAGGGCGTCGAAGATCTCCGGCGTGAAGACGTAGCGGCCGATCACGGCCAGGTTCGAGGGGGCGTCCTCGGGCTTCGGCTTCTCCACGATCGCCCCGATGCGCACGAGGTTCTCCTCGACGTCTTCGGGCGAGATGCAGCCGTAGGCGGAGATCTCCTCCCGGCGCACCTCCTGGACGGCCACCACGGAACGCCCGTAGCGCTCGTAGACGCCCAGCATCGAGCGCAGCAGCCGGGCGTCGTCGACCATGATGTCGTCGCCGAGGAGCACGGCGAAGGGCTCCGAGCCGACGTGCTGGCGGGCCACGGAGATGGCGTGCCCGAGCCCGAGCGGGTCGCGCTGGCGGATGTAGTGGATGTCTGCCATCTCGGAGATCGACTGCACCTGTTCCAGCAGGTCGTCCTTCTTGCCCTGCTCCAGGTAGAACTCGAGCTCGAAGTTGCGGTCGAAGTGGTCCTCGATGGCCCGCTTGCCCCGACCGGTGATGATGAGGATGTCGGTGATACCGGCGCGGACCGCCTCCTCGATCACGTACTGGATCGTCGGCTTGTCGATGACCGGCAGCATCTCCTTCGGCTGGCTCTTGGTCGCCGGGAGGAAGCGGGTGCCGAGGCCGGCCGCCGGGATCACCGCTTTACGGACCTTGTTCATGACGTCCTTCCTCCTTCGGCGGGGGCGGCTCGGACGCCGGCGGACCGGGCGCCTCCCGGATGTTCGGCTCGGCCAGTTCTACCCG
Organism: uncultured Burkholderiales bacterium; assembly: GCA_964502185.1. Classification (GTDB taxonomy): domain Bacteria; phylum Actinomycetota; class Acidimicrobiia; order IMCC26256; family BP-133; genus CAZCVW01. Next base: position 769 of record CAZCVW010000139.1, on the reverse strand, counting down.
GTTGCGGCCGGCCCGCTTCGCCCGGTGGAGAGCGGCGGCGGCGGCCTTCAACAGCGAGCGGACGTTACTCCCGCTGTGCGGGTAGCTGGCAACGCCGAGCGAGATGGTGACGTTCCGGGTGAGGTTGCCGTAGGCGAAGGGGGCCTCCTCGACGGCCTGGCGGACCTTCTCGGCCACGTTCACGGAACCCTGGAGGTCGGTCTCGGGCAGGAGCAGGACGAACTCCTCGCCGCCGTAGCGGGCGACGACGTCGATCTCCCGGGTGGCCGATGCGAGCCTCTGGGCCACCTCGACCAGCACCGAGTCGCCTCCGGGGTGAAGCCACTGCTGGTCGTCGTTGACCTCTTTGAACTTGTCGATGTCGCAGAAGATCATGCCGAGCGGGCGGCTGAAGCGGATGCCCCGCTCGAGCTCCTCCTGGCAGCGCAGCTCCAGCTGGCGGCGGTTCCAGAGGCCGGTCAGGCCGTCCGTGATGGAGAGCCGCTGGGCCTCCACGTGGAGCGAGATGTTCTCGACGGCCGTGCCCGCCTGGGTGACCAGCGTGTCGAGGGCGGCGAGGTCGTCGGGGCCGAAGGCGTCACTTCCGGAGGACTGGTCGCGCCCGTAGACGGCGACGACGCCGAGCAGGCTGCCCCGGGCGAAGAAGGGGACGGCCATCGCCGTCGGGCGCTCCGGCTCGGGCGGGGCCAGTTGGGTCTCCGGGGTGAGGGCGGACAGGAGCACCGGCGCCCGGGTGGCGGCGGCGGCGCCGGCCACCCCGGCTCCGGCC
>CAZCVW010000138.1:0-8503 GCA_964502185.1 uncultured Burkholderiales bacterium | reverse complement strand
GAGCCGGGCCACGCCCGGGGGCGGGGTCCGGCCGGCGAACCAGGCGGTGGGCAGCCCGGCCGCCTGGGCGGCGGCCACGAAGAGGAGGGAGGCCAGTACGAAGGCGAAGGTGGTGAGCCCCTGCAGGTCACCGGTGCCGAGGATGGCGGAGACGACGTAGAGCACGAACGGCGGTACGAGGGCGGTCAGCGTGGCCTCGCCCCGGAAGGCCAGCCAGTCGGCGGCGGTGGCGCAGAACCAGGTGCCGGCCACCGCCAGGAGGAGGAGCCCGGGCGTCACCGGAGTGGGGGCGACCGCGTTACGGAAGCCCTCGAGACCCGCCGTCCAGGCCCGCGAGAGGGCGTCGAGGGTGGCGCTGGTGGGGGCGCCGTAGAAGGTCGTGTGCCCGGCCACCACGTTGGCCACGAGCAGGGCCAGCACCAGCAGGGAGGCGCCGAGGGCGACCGGCACCGGCCACCGGCGGGTCGCCAGCCCGACCCCATGGGCCCCGACGACGGCCAGCAGGACGGGGAGCACCCACGACGTCCCGCCGAGGAGCCGGGCGAAGCCCAGCGTGGCCACCGCCGACAGGACGGCGAGAGCTACGAGCGGACCGCTGCGCTGCGCCGGCAACTGATCACCGCCTGGTTCCACGACTCACGGAACGGCGAGGTGGACGAGATGGGCACCATGAGGCCGCCGGGCACGGCGGGGGAGTCCCCGACGTCCACCGCGCCGTAGGCGGACGGCCGGATGAGGGCGATGACCACGAGCCCCGACCGGGCCCGCAGCGCGCCGATGGCCGTGAGGTCGCGGCGGCTGGAGTTGGCCACGACCACGGCCAGCGGGCCGCCGGCGCCGGTGCGGCGCAGGCTGTCGACCACTCCGTCGAAGTGGTCGGTGCCCTCCGGCTCGACCTCGGCCAGGAACTCCATGATGGTGGGGTAACGCTCGGTGCCGGCCGAGCGGATGTCGATCCCGCCCGTGGTGAGGAAGCGCAGTTGGCGCCGGCCGCGGCAGTTGGCGGTGGCCAGGGAGGCGGCCACCTCCACGGCCCGTTCGAACGATTCGCCCTGGTGGGTCGCCCGGCGGGTGTCGAGGAGGATCGTGGACCGGGCCTCCCACGGCATCTCGTCCTGGCGGAGCATGAGCTCGCCGGTGCGGGCCGTGGAGCGCCAGTGGACGCGGCGCAGGTCGTCGCCGACCTGGTACTCCCGCAGGCCGAAGAAGTCCATGCCGATCGGTACGCGCGAGGCCTGGGCCGAGCCCATGCGGGCCTCCCGGCTCGACGAGCCGGGCAGCGGCAGGACCTCGGTCACCTTCGGGTACACGACGAAGCGGTCCGTTCCCGCCGCGCTGACGGACGCCTCGGCCACCCCGAAGGCGTCGGTGATCGACAACGTCAGGGGTCCGACGGTGTAGACGCCCCGGCGCCCGGTGGGCAGCCGGTAGGCGGCCTCGGCCGATTCGCCCTTGCCCATGGGCGGCACCAGGAAGCGGGCCACCCGCCGGCCCCCGTCGAACTGGTCGACGGCGGAGAGGACCCCCGTCGACCTTTGGCCCCGGTTCGTGACCGACAGGTCGGCCCGGGCGGTGGCGCCGGCCTCGGCCCGGGCCGGCCGGAGCGACCGCTGGGCGGTGACGACGAGGCCCCGTCGGCGGACCCGCAACACCGCGAACACCACCGCCACCAGGGCGGCCGCCGCCAGCATGGCCAGTTCGACCACGCCGAGGACGCGGGCGCCCGCCAGCAGCGCCACGGCGGCACCAACGAGGGACCAGCCCCGGTTGGTGAGGGCAGGCCTCAACCGCCGCTGCCCGCTCGCACGCTGGGCACGGGGACCCGGTCGAGAACGGCCTCGAGGGCGTTCCGGGCCGTGGCGCCCCGCAGCTGCGCCTCGGGGGAGAGGATCAATCGGTGCTCCAGCACGCTCCCAGCCAGCAACTTGAGATCATCCGGAGTTACATAGTCGCGCCCCGAAGCCGCGGCGTAAGCGCGGGCCGCCCTCTGGAGGGCCAGCGCCCCCCGGGGACTTACGCCGAGCAGCAGGTCGCGCTCGAGGCGGGTGGCCTCCACGACATCGATGATGTAGCCCTTGAGGCTCGGAGCGACGTAGACGTGGGTGACGGCTTCGGCCAGCTTCATCACGTCGTCGGCGCTCAGTACCGGCGAGAGGTCGTCGACCGGCTCGGACACGCCGTGGGCTTCGAGGATGTCGATGCCGGCGGTGCGGTCGGGGTAGCCCATCTGGATCCGCATCAGGAACCGGTCGAGCTGAGCCTCGGGGAGCGGGTACGTCCCCTCGTACTCGATGGGGTTCTGGGTGGCGATGACCATGAACGGGGCCGGCAACGGGTGGGTCACCACGTCGACGGTGACCTGGCGCTCCTCCATGGCCTCGAGCAGGGCCGACTGGGTCTTCGGGGACGCCCGGTTCACCTCGTCGGCCAGCACCACGTTGGCGAAGACGCCGCCGGGCCGGAACTCGAATTCGTTGGTGGCCCGGTTCCAGACCGAGACCCCGGTCACGTCCGACGGGAGCAGGTCGGGGGTGAACTGGATGCGGTGCCAGGTGCCGTCGATGGAGGCGGCGATGGCCTTGGCCAGCATCGTCTTGCCCACGCCGGGGACGTCTTCGATGAGCAGGTGGCCGCCGGCCACCAGGCAGGTGAGGGCCAGCTGGATGACCTCGCGCTTGCCCTGGATGACCTGCTCCACGTTGCTGACCAGCGCCTCGAAGTGCTGCTCGAACGTCGCGGTGCTCAGGTCCGCCGTCCTCCGTGCCACGCGGTTCCTCCTTCTCGGGGGACACCCCCGGCCCCCCGGGCTTCTCGGGCGACACCCCGGCCCCCCGGGCATTGAATTAGAGACGCTGACCGCCGGTTGGCGGGCTCCTTCGAAAGGGCGATTCTAGGCGGGTGACCACCCGTCCCCGGTGGTTCTCCGGGGGTCAACACCCGTCACAAGGCCCGCAGAAGTTCGGCGCACAAGGCGCTGAGCCCGGAAGAGTGCTCGACCCTGTCCCGCAGCACGCTACCTTCGGCTCGATGAGGAGATGGTGGGTCACGGCGGCGATGGCGGTGGCGGTCCGCCCGTGGTTGTGGACGACGGCCGTCATCCAGGCCGTCCGCCTGGCCCGACCGGGGTGGTGGCGCCGGTCCCCGTTCCTGCCGCGGCCCGACCCCGACTACATCCGGTTCCGGCTGCGGACGGCCTACGGCGCCGACGGCGTGCCTCCGCCCCGGGATATGGCCCAGGATGTGGTCGCCTACCTGCGCTGGTGCCGTGATTTTCCTCGCCGGGAGTTTCCCCGGAATGCGCCAGAGATTCTCCGTCGCTCCAAGTAGAATGGGGAACGGACGTCGCACGATGGCGTGGGGCGGTGTGACCCGGTAGGAGGTCGGGGTTGGGCAAGGCGCTGGTGTTGAACGCCACGTACGAGCCCCTCTGCGTCGTCCCGATTCGCCGGGCCGTCATCCTCGTGCTGAAGGAAAAGGCCGAGGTGCTCCACCACCGGGACGAGGTGCTCCACTCCGAGCGGATGAGCCTCCCGGTCCCGTCGGTGATCCGGTTGGTCCACTTCGTGCGGGTGCCGTTCCGGGCCCGCGCCCAGCTGTCGCGCCGGTCCGTCTTCGTGCGCGACGACCACCGCTGCCAGTACTGCGGCGATCCGGCCGAGAACATCGACCACGTGATCCCGCGCTCCCGGGGCGGTGAGCACGTCTGGGAGAACGTGGTCGCCTCCTGCCGGCCGTGCAACGCGGTCAAGGAGGACCGGCTACTGAAGAACACCCACCTCCGGCTGCGCCGGCCGCCCTTCGCGCCCAGAGAGACGATCTGGATCGTGGTGGCGGTGGGCTCCGTCGACCCCGCCTGGAAGCCCTACCTCGGCGCTCGCGCCGAGGCCCTCCCCGCCTAGTACCACCCCCGGCAACGTCCACCGGGCGGATCCGGCGTGTCCGGCTCCGCGCACCACCTCGCAGCCCAATTCCGCCGAAATCGGCCGCGGATGCCCGATATTGGTGCTCAACGGGTGTTTTTGCGCTGGTCAGGGCGGTGCCGTTGCTCCCGATTTGAGCCTCGATGTGGCCCCTGAGGCGAGGTTTGTGGTGAAAAGTGGTACTGAATGGTGTTGACGGGAGGGAAGTGGTGGAATAGTGTCCTCTGCGTGGCCTCAAGCCGGTCCCGAGATCGGGCAGGAGCGGCGGCGGTGAGGGTCGAGGGAGACCGGTGCAGTGTTCGTAGGCAACTTCCGGCACTCACTCGACTTGAAGGGGCGGGTGATCCTCCCGGCCGCATTCCGCAACCGGCTGGAGCAGGGCGCCTACATGGCCCGGGGCCTTGACGGTTGTTTGGCGGTGTATCCGGCGGACGAGTGGGAGCGGGTGGCGAGCAACATGGCCGAGGTGGCGCGGCGGGGCCCGAGGGAACGGCAGGCGGCTAGGACGTTTTTCGCCGGTGCCGCCGGGGCGACCCCCGACCGTCAGGGCCGGGTGCTGGTGCCGGCCAACCTGCGGGAGTTCGCCGGGCTCGTTCCTGACCAGGAAGTGGTTGTCAACGGTGCCCACTCCCGGGTCGAGATCTGGGAAGCAGGTCGGTGGACGGTTCGCGAACAGGAAGGTGAGCAAGCGATCGCGGATGCGTTCGACATCCCCGACTTCGGTCTGTAGCAACGACTTTGACATCGTGGGCGTGCGTCGCACGGCCTGCGCCCAGCTCCCTGGACGGTGCGGTGGAAGGCCCTACTCCGCCCGCTTCCATCCGTGTGTCGCTCCGCGAGAACTCCGGACGGCCCGTACAGGGGGCTGGGCCCAAGCCGTGCGGCGGGCCCCATTCCGGGTCTACCGCCGGGGCGTTCCCATGACCTTTCTCCACCAGTCGGTATTGCTGGCCGAGGTGGTGGAGGCGTTCTCGGCCACCCCGCCCGGCCTGCTGGTCGACGCCACGGTGGGGGGAGCCGGGCACTCCCGGGCCCTGCTCGAGGCCCGGCCCGACTGCCGTCTCCTCGGGATCGACCGTGACACCGATGCGCTCCACGCGGCCCGCGAGGCGCTGGCCGCCTTTGGCCCTCGCGCCGAGATTATCCAGGCCACCTTCTCCGACCTGGGTGAGGTGCTCGGACGTCAAGACCTCCCGGTGGTCGGGGTGCTCTTCGACCTCGGGGTGAGCAGCCCGCAGCTGGACCGGCCGGACCGGGGCTTCTCGTACCGGGCTGACGCCCCGCTCGACATGCGGATGGACCGTTCCCAGGGCAAGAGCGCCTGGGAGGTGGTGAACACCTATGAGGAGGGAGAGCTGGCCAGCGTGATCGCTCGACTGGGAGAGGAGCGCTTCGCCCGGGCCATCGCCCGGCGCATCGTGGCGCGCCGCCCCCTCGACACGACCACCCAGCTCGCCGAGGTCGTCCGCGATGCCATCCCGGCCGCCACCCGGCGCACCGGGCCCCACCCCGCCCGGCGCACCTTCCAGGCCATCCGCATGGAGGTCAACGGCGAGCTCGATCAGCTGGCCGACGGCCTCGACGGGGCGTTCGCCGCACTGGCTCCCGGCGGCCGGCTGGCCGCCATCTCCTACCACTCGCTCGAGGACCGGATCGTGAAGCACCGCTTCTCCGACTGGACCTCCGAGATGCCCACGCCGAGGGGCCTGCCCCTGCCCCCCGACACGCCTCCGCCTCCCGCCCGCCTGGTCATGCGCCGGGCGGTGCGCCCATCCGCCGCCGAAGTGGCCGCCAATCGCAGGGCCGAGAGCGCCCGGTTGCGGGTCCTCGAACGGCGAGGAGATCTCTCATGAACATGCGCCTGAATCAGCCCTCCGCCACCCGGACGCGCCACCAGCGGACCGCCGGGAAGCGCATCGCCGAGGGCCGCCCCGTCGTGGTCAAGGGCGGGAGCCGGCGGCGGACGGGCCCGGCGCCCGACCGGCCGCTGCGGCTGGCCCTGTGGACGACGGCGGTGCTCACCGTGGGGACGATCTTCGGGGCGGCGTTCTTCCACGTGCTGCTGGTGCAGTCGCAGTTCCGCCTGGACCGGGTCGGCAAGCAGGCCGAGGAGCAGCAGCAGCGCTACGAGCACCTGCGCCTCGAGGTGGCCCGGCTGGCTGCCCCGGAACGCATCGTGGCCGCCGCCCAGGAGCGCCTCGGGATGGTGGTGCCCCCGGAGGTCGGCTACCTGATGGCGCCCGCCCCCGTGCCCGGGGACCCGAACGCGAACTCGCTCGCCGGTCAATGGTCGGAGGTGAAGCCCTACCTTGCCGCCCGCCCCTGAACGCCCCCGATCGATGACATCCGGGCTTGGCGGCGGCAGGAGGACACCCCCGCGGACGCCCGGTGACGCCCGGCGCCGTCGCCGCAACGGCGCGGCCAACGCCGCCGCCCGCCTGACTCGGAGCCGGGCGGTCGCCATGCTCGTGGTCATGACGGTCGGCCTGTCCGTGGTCGTCCTGCGCCTCACCCAGGTCCAGGCCCTGTCCGCCTCGGACTACGCCCAGAAGGGCGCAAACCAGCGGGTCCGCACCATCAGCCTGGCCGCCGAGCGAGGCAACATCTTCGACCGCAACGGGATCGATCTGGCCCTGTCGGTCAACCAGCAGACGGTCTGGGCCAATCCGAGGGTGGTACCCGACGCGGCCGGCTACGCCAAGCAGCTGGCGCCCATCCTCAAGGTGGACGAGAAGGTGCTGGTCGACCGGCTCAGCCGGGAGAAGGCCGCCTTCGTGTACCTGGCCCGCAAGGTCGACGACGCCACCGCCGAAGCGGTCAGGGCCCTGGCACTCCCGGGGGTCGACTTCGTCCCCGAGTCCAAGCGCTTCTACCCGTCGGGCGGGCTGGCCGGCCCGGTGCTGGGCGCGGTCGGTCTCGACAACCAGGGGCTGTCGGGCCTGGAGGTCGCCTACGACAAGTCGTTGGCCGGCAAGCCCGGAGAGCTGGTGGTCGAGCAGGACCCGGTCGGCCGGCGGATCCCCCAGGGCCTTAGCCGCCTGGAGCCGGCCGTGCGCGGCCAGGACCTCGTCCTCACCATCGACCAGGCGCTGCAGTTCGAGGTGGAGCGGGCCCTGATGGACGCAGTGAAGGGCGCCACGGCCCGGGGCGGGACGGCCATCGTGGCCGACGTCCGCACCGGCAAGATCCTGGCCATGGCCAACATCGTGGGTGACGGCGGCGGCGGCGCCCGCCCCGGCGGGCCGGTCGAGAAGAACCGGGCGGTGACCGACGTCTACGAGCCCGGGTCCACCAACAAGGTGATCACCATGGCCGGGGCGCTGGAAGAGGGGCTCGTCACCCCGGAGACCCGCTACACCGTTCCCGACAAGCTGCAGGTCGGCAACCACCTGTTCTCGGACCATGAGCCCCACCCGCCCATTGACTGGTCCGTCAACGACATCTTCCTCAACTCCTCCAACATCGGCACGATCATGGTCGCCCAGAAACTCGGCAAGGAGAAGCTGGACCACTACCTGCGCGAGTTCGGCTTCGGCTCCAAGACCGGCCTGCGGTTCCCGGGCGAGGCCAGCGGGCTGCTGCTCGACCCCGAGAACTGGTGGGTGACGAGCATGGGGACCGTGCCCATCGGCAACGGCCTCGCCGTGAGCGCGCTGCAGATGCTGCACGTCTACCTCTCGATCGCCAACGGCGGCGTCTGGAAACCGCCCGTGCTCGTCGGCGAGACGGTCGACGCCGACGGCGTGCGCCACAAGGTCGAACCCGGACCGGCCCGCCGGGTCGTTTCCGCCCGCACCGCGGAGATGACCAACCACATGCTGCGCGACGTCGTCCTTCGGGGGACGGGCACCAACGCCGCCATCCCCGGCTACACCGTGGCCGGCAAGACGGGTACCGCCCGCAAGCCGCTGGAAGGCGCCCGGGGCTACTCCGGCCAGTACGTTGCCTCCTTCGCCGGGTTCGTACCCGCGGAGGATCCCCGCCTCGCCGCCGTCGTGGTGCTCGACGAGCCCAGGCCCATCTACGGCGGGCAGGTCGCCGCCCCCGTCTTCAGCCGGATCCTGCAGTACGCACTGCGCCTGGAGCGGATCCCGCCGCCGCCGGTGGTGCCCGTCGGCGCCCTCGAACCCGCCCCGGCCAGTCCTATCCCGGCGAGCGCCGACGGACCCGTTGAACCCGTTGATTCGACCGATCGGGCCGACCGCGGCAGTAGCCTTCCCCGGCAAAAGAAGTCCGGCCAACAGGAGTCGGGGCCACGGGCTCCCGATGGGGAACGCCGGCCGAGCCGGGCCGGCTGAGAAGATAGGGGCCTTCCGGGCGTGCTGCTCCACGAGCTGCTCGACTCCGTCGATGTGCTCGAACTGCGGGGGGACCCGAGCATCGAGGTGACGTCGATCACCCACGACAGCCGCCGGGCGCGGGCCGGGACACTCTTCTGTTGCGTACCCGGCGAGAAGACCGACGGTCACGACCACGCCCCCGCCGCCGTGCAGGCCGGCGCCTCGGCGCTCCTCGTCGAGCGTTTCCTGGCCGTCCCGGCGCCGGTCACGCAGGCCCGGGTCGCGTCGGTGCGGGTCTCGATG
>CAZCVW010000137.1:0-8547 GCA_964502185.1 uncultured Burkholderiales bacterium | reverse complement strand
GCGAGTTCGGCGGGATCCGTCGGGGCGGCCACCACGGCCGGTGGGGGCAGCACCGACCGGGGGGCGGCGGTTGTCGTCGGCGAGGGGCCCGGGGCCGAGCGGCGGGATGTGGTCGGGGCGGCGAGAACGGTGGTGGAGGTCGTCGCCGAGGTGGAAGTGGTCGTGGGGACCGTGGTCGTCGTGCTGCTGGACGTGGCCTCCCCGGCGGCCACCGAGTCGCCCTCGTCGCCGGAATCCGAGCAGGCACCGGCCGTCAGCGCCGCGGTCAGCAGCACCGCGATCCATCGCCCCGATAGGTGCCGGACGGGCCGTTCCTCAGTCACATGCACACCTCACCGCTTGACGGTCGCCGAAATACAGGGCTGTAGTTTAGGCGTGACCAACGCAGCGCAGCGCCGGGGCGCCGACTTGGAGGTAGGAATCGAGCGGTTCCTCGCCCTTCACGGGTATGTGTGCCGCCGTAACGCCATCGTCGAGGGGCGCAGTGGCGGGCGGCACGAAGTCGACGTGCTGGCCGAGCGCTCGGACGGGGTGACAACCTACCGGCTGGCCGTGGAGTGCAAGGCGCGCAGCCAACCCGTCGACAAGGAAGTGGTGGCGAAGCTCTCCTTCATCGTCCGCGACCTCGGCCTCCACCAGGGCGTCGTCGCCAGCCTCAACGGCAGCACCATCGGGGCGGAGCAGTCGGCTCGGGAACTCGGCATCGAACTGTGGGGCCCCGGTGAGCTGGAATCCCGGCTCGGCCAGGTGGCGCTGGCCGAGCTGGCGGCCGGGCCCCCCGTCCGGCTCGGAGACGCGCTGGCCGTGCGCTACCCCGAGGAGCTCGCCACCCGGTGGGTCCGGAGGGACCGGCGCGGCTGGTTCGGCGGTGGGCGCGAGCGCATCGAATGGCTTGGTCTGATCTGGGTGCCCCACGAGCTGGTCTCCATCGCCGTCACGGAGAGAGAACCCGGCCGCTTCGGGCGCAGCACGGAGAAAACGACGCGACGTTGGAACCTGTATGAACTCGTCACCGGCACCCTCGCCCTGACCCTCGACGACGCGCCGGAGATCGTCCAGACCGACCTGGCCGCCAGCGTCGCGCCCGGAAACCCGGCGCCCAAGCCGGCGGAGGTGATCCGCCAGGCGGCGCAACGGCGCGACGGCGTGACGACGACCGCGGCCCGAACGCGCTACGTCAACCAGCTCGAGGACCTCGGCGTCCCCGGCGAGGCCCGTTCCGTCACGGTGGGGGAGCGCCGGCCCCTGGCCTACCCCTACTACCTCGCCATGCTCCGGAGTGGCCGCAAGGCCCGGGTGTTCGCGGTGGACGCCCACCTCGGGGCCCGCTCCCCGGCGATGAACGCGGTCCTCACCGGCGCCATCGACCACCTGCCACCGGACGGAAGCAGCTGACGGTGTCCAGCGCCACCCGCCGCCCCCTTCAGTGCGGCTTCGGTTTTCGGGGCCGCACACGAGTCCAGTGGCGCCAGGGGCCGGACCGGTCAACCGGGAGCCCGCACGCTCCGGATCCGGTGGTTGCGGGTGTCGGCGATCACCAGGCTGGAGGTGGCAGGGTTCCAGGCGACCCCCCGCGGCCCGTAGAGGCGGGCCGCGGTGGCCGGCCCGCCATCTCCGCTACTGCCCATGACACCGGTGCCGGCCACGGTGGTGATCACGCCGACGGTGTCGACGCGGCGCACCCGGTTGGCGTCCTCCTGGGCGATGTAGACGTTCCCGGCCGGGTCGACGGCGACGTCCCGAGGGCGGTCGACGCCGGCGCGGGTCGCCGGCCCTCCGTCCCCGGTGCTGTCCGCGCCGCCGTCGCCGGCGAAGGTGGTGACGATGCCGGCGGTGTCGACTTTGCGTACGCGGTCGTTGGACTCGTCGACGATGTACATGTTCCCGGCGCCGTCGAAGACGAGGTTGCGGGGCTCGTTGAACTGGGCCGCCGTGGCGGGGCCCCCGTCGCCGGCGAAGCCGCGGGAGCTGCCCGCCACCGTCGTGATGATGCCCGTGCCCAGATCCACCTTGCGGATCCGGTGGTTGTTGTTGTCGGCGATGTACAGATGCCCGTCAGGGCCGATGGCGACGCCCTTGGGCTGGTTGATCCGGGCTGCGGTCGCCCGGATCCCGTCGCCGTTGAAGCCGCCGGTCCCGGTGCCCGCCACGGTGGTGACGATGCCGGTCACCGCATCGATCCGGCGGATGCGGTGGTTCGGCGGGTCGGCGACGTAGACGTTGCCGGCGGCGTCGACATCGATGCCGTGGGGCATGTCGAACTTGGCCTTCACCGCCGGTCCGCCGTCGCCGGCGTAACCGGCCGAGCCGGTGCCGCCGATGGTGGTGATCCGCCCCGACCTGTCGATCTTCCGGATCTTGTTGTTGAGCGTGTCGACGAGGTAGATGTTGCCGGCGCCGTCGACGGCCATGGTGCGGGGGGCGTTCAGACGGGCGGCGGTGGCCGGGCCGCCGTCGCCGGTGGAACCGCTCGACGAGCTGCCGGCGATCGTGGTGATGATCCCGGCGCCGGGCGCCGGTGCCGTCGTCGTTGTGGTGGCCGTGACGGTGGTCGACGTGGTGCTCGGGCTCGGGGCCGTCGTCGTCGTGGTCGTGCCCTGCTCGACGATGAGCTGCGGTGCCCGCACACCGGTCTCCCGCGTGCTGAAGTCGGCTCCGTCCGAGGCGTCAGCGGCGAGCTCGAAGCTGACCGGGCCGTTGCCGGTCACGGCGGCGGTCACGTCCCACTCGACCCAGCGGCCCGAGCTGATCGACCCGATGTCGGCGACGGCTCCGCTCGCCCGGGCCGGCCGGCTGTTCCAGGTGACCCCGGTCTCCGACCAACCGGTGTCGGTGCCGTAGACCTTGGGGCCGTTGCCGGTCGACCCGGCGGCGTAGAGCCGCAGACGGGCGCGGGACACACCGGTCGTGAGTTCGGTCACGTTGAAGCGGACGAGGCCGGTGGTGAGCGGCGACTGATCGCTCTCGAACGAATCCGCCGAGCCGTAGTTGCCCGCCGGCGAAGAAGCCGACACGTACGTGTCCGCCACGGCGCTGAAGGTGCGGGCCTCCGGCGCGGTCGCCGGCGGGGTCAAGGTCGTGGTCGGTTCCGTCGTGGCGGTACTGGCCGTGCTCGAGGTAGTGGCGGTGCTCGAGGTAGTGGCGGTGCTCGACGTAGTGACCGCCGGAGTGGTCGTGGAGGTGGTGGACTCGTCCGCCCGCTCGAGGGCGACGATCTTCTCCAGCCGGAAGTACTTGAAGTTCTGGTTTCCCGACAGTGGGTTGGTGTTGCCGTGGTCCTGGCATACGAAGATGCCGAGCGGGTACGCCGGCCCCAGTCCAGCGGCCACGGCGTCGATGCCGTCGGTGTTCGAGCACCGGTCGGCCAGCGGCCCGCTCAGCGTCTGGAACTTGCGGATGAACTCGTTGTCGCCTTCCCGCCGGTACACGTTGAAGGCGTCTTCGCCCTGCGACGAGGCCAGCAGGTAGCCGCGCCCGTCCGACTGGTAGACGAGGCTGAGGCCCTCGACGTCGGCCACGAGGTGCCCGCTCGAACCCATGCCGTCGACCATCACCCGGCTGGTCGTGAAGCCGCCCGGTTCGGCGTCGTACTTCCACAGCGCCACGTCCGCCTCACCGACGTAGAGCTGGCCCAGCTCGTCGTCGGCCACGCACGTCTCGGACACGCCGCCGACATCCCAGCGGCGCACCTGCTCGATGCGGACGTCGTCCGCCTCGCCGGTGACGGCGTACTGCGTGGCGAAGCCGTCCGGCGCCACCGTGTAGGCGAAGAGCGAACCCGACACCGGGCTCCGGTAGAAACAGAATCCCATACCATGACCGGGGACGTCGGCCGCTCCCACCTCGTCGAGCATCCGGGTGGCGGGGTCGACGGCGTAGAATCGGACCTCTTCCCGGGCGGCCACCCCGACCAGGTCCAGGGTCTCCCCGCCGAGGGAGACGCCCTGCCGCACGTCGACACCGTTGGGCGGAGAGTCCGAGGCGATGCGCTGAACGCGCGCGCCGGCGAGGTCGTAGACCTCGAGCGCGGCCTTCTTGTCCGTGCCGATGATCAGCGAGCGCTCCGGCTCGGTGGGGTGCACCCAGATGGCGGGATCCTCGGCGGCGTCGCTGTCGGTCAGCACCGGCGCGGTTTCGCCGTCGGGGACCGGATCACCGAGAGGCGGCTGCTCGGCGCGCGCCGGAGCGACCACCGCCAGGAGGGCGAGCAGCAGCGCGGACGCGAGGAGGCGGTGGGGCCGACTGAACAAGAGAGATTCACTCCGGAACGGGGGGTTTCAACCGCCTAGTTCGGCAGGATTCCGCCGGCTTCCTGCTCCCTGTTCCCCTTGTCCCACTTGCGGGGTTGCGGGCGAGTGCGAGGTCCCCGTTGATGAGCGCCGTGCTCACCGGCGCCGTCGAGCAGCTCCGACAAGCAGTGCCGTTCTCACCCGCGTCCCTTTCGCGCTCATAAGGACCGACCTGCCTAGAGCGCGAATGACCAAATCAACCCGACGGTGGCGCTCCATGGCAGTTCCCCGTGCCCGAATCAAGGACGACGTTGCCGACCGTGATCTCCTGCCAGTCGTAGCTTCCGTCGCGAAGAGTCAACTGCAACACGCCGAAAGCGTCGTTGTTACGGAACTGGCTGTTCGGCACATTTGCGCCGAAGTTATAGTGGCCTCGGCCTCCGTTGCCAGCGGTGAACTGCCGGACCCCGAATGCTGGATCGGCCTGCCCGGTCGGCGTCTGGGGGGCGAAACGCTCGTAGACGTGGTCGTGCCCGCCGATGACGACGTCGGCACCGGCGTCGTATAGCGCCTCCCAGAACGGCTGATAGGTGGCGTCCGAACCGTGGTTGAGTCCCGAGCTGAACCGGGGATGATGCCAGTAGGCCACGGTGCACTCCGCCGTGGAGGCGGCCAGGACGCCCCGGAGCCAGCTGACCTGGGGCGAGTTGCTGTCGCAGCCCCCCACCGCTCCGCAATTGCTGTTGAGGGCGATCACGTGCCAGTTGCCCAAGGAGTACTCGTAGTAGCCCTTCGCCGGATCGCCGGCGCGGGCCCCGAAATAGGTGTAGTACCCGGTGGCGCCGGACGTGTTGTAGTCGTGATTGCCCGGGGCGGGGTTCGTACGGGCGAGATGACGCCCCCACGTCGGGTGGTAGCAGTCGTTGAACTCGGTGAGGGTCCCGTCGTTGTAGACGTGGTCGCCGGCGGTGAAGACGGTGACGTTTGGATTGGCCTCCACGACGCCATCGAGGAGTTGGGCGGTCTGCTCGTCGCCGTCCCCGTTGCAGCCGCTGATGTCGCCCGCGCCGACCAGGATCGGGGCCGCGGTGACGTTCACGGTCCAGGTTCGCATCGCCGGGGCGGCATCGACGTTGCCGCTCAGGTCGATGGCCCGGACCTGGAAGCTGTGGCTGCCGTTGGCGAGGCCGAAATAGCTGTGCGGCGAGGTACAGGCCGAAAAGACGGCGGCATCGAGGCGGCACTCAAAGCTCGAGTTGGGTTCGCTGGAGGTGAACTCGAACGTGGCCGTGCTGCTGTTCACGGTGCCCGACGGCCCAGAGGCGATGGTCGTGTCCGGCGGGGTCCCGTCGGGCGGGCCGCCAGGCCGCAGGGCGACGGCGGCGCCGATGTTGCGCCCGACGGCGCTGCTGGTGGCGGTGCGGTCCCCAGTCGGCCCCGGGTCCGACCGGACGACGTCCGACCGCGAAGCCAGCACGTCGCGGGTGTTGGAGGTGTTGGGGGAGACGGCCTCCCAACGCTCGGTCATCCCCGTCGGAGGCGCCAGCGTGCCTTGCGCGTTCACGGCGGCGAAGTGAAGGAGGAGTGTGTTCGCCACCGTCGTCGTCACCGAGGGGGCGGTCACCGCGGCGGTGGCTGTCCCCTGGACCTGCGCACCGTGGGCGTCGATGGGTGCCGTGGGGCTCGCCCCCCGGTAGGTGGTGATGCCGCCTGCGACCCGGCGAACGTCGGGCACAGCCCAGGTGTAGGAAGCCGGCTCGGACGCGGTCGCGGCCCGCACGTAGAGGGCTTGGCGGATCACATCAACGATGCGATCCTGGCGGACCAACGCCCACCCCGCCGGCGCGGTGATCACGTCGTCGTCATTGACCACGATCGAAGCCACCATCACGTCACCCGGTTGGGTACCCGCCGGACGAGCTAGCGTGATGCTGCTCCGGGAGGACGACGACCCGCTGGAGGAACTGGACAGCACCACGATCGGCGAAGCTGTCGTCTCCACCTCCCAGATGCGGGTAGCGGGGCTCAGGTCCTCGTTGCCGGCCCCGTCCTTCGCCTTCACCTCGAAGCTGTTGGGACCATTGATCAGACCCGCGTACTCGGCAGGCGAAGTGCAGGCCGAGAACCCGGCACCGTCGAGCTGGCACTGAACGTTGAACCCGCTTCGGACGATGAGAAGGTGAAGGTGGCGGAGTTGCTGTCCACGGTCCCGGATGGCCCAGAGCTAATGGTCGTTTCCGGTGCTGTCGTGTCAGGCGGACCCGTCACCGCAGGCCGGAGGGCAAGGACGGCCCCGATACCGCGACCGGCGGCGCTGGCGGTGGCGGTCCGGGCCCCGGTCGGCCCCGCCGGGGAGTGCAGGACGTCAGATGAGGAAGCCAGCGCGTCCCGGGTGTTCGAGCTGTTGGGAGAGGCGGCCTCCCAACGCTCCGCCATCCCCGCCGGCGGCGTCAGCGTCCCTTCCGCGTTCACAGCTGCGAAGTGGACGAGGAGCGTGTCCGGGACTGTCGTTGTGACCGATGGCGCGGTCACCGCAGTCGTCGCAGTTGCCTGTACCTGCGCGTCGTGGACATCAACCGGGTTGACCGGATCGACCCCCGAATACGTCGTGATGCCGCCTGCCGCCCGGCGACTGCCAGGCAGGGCCCACTGGAAGGAGGCCGGCTCGGACGCGGTCGCGGCCCGCACGTAGAGGGCTTGGCGGATCACATCAACGATGCGATCCTGGCGGACCAACGCCCACCCCGCCGGCGCGGTGATCACGTCGTCGTCATTGACCACGATCGAAGCCACCATCACGTCACCCGGTTGGGTACCCGCCGGACGAGCCAGCGTGATGCTGCTCCGAGAGGACGACGACCCGCTCGACGTGACGCCGACCGAGACTCCGGCCGCCCGGGCCCGCCAGGGCAGGATCGGCCCTGCGCCCATCACGGCCCCGATCAGGGCAACGACGAGCGTAAGCCGGGCGGGCCGACCATGAGCACGGAGGAACGTACGCAATTTGATCGCTCCTACGAAGCCCGGGATCGCTCGAGACAGGATCGAGATCGAGCACCGATGACGAGGGGTCCACCCTTGCGCATCGTTGAGGACGGCCGGACCTCGGCTATCCGCACCATTTGCTCAGCGGCTCGGTCCGTCTAATTCGTGACTGATCGCACGGGTTCCTCCCCCGTATTCTGGGAGAGCAACGGTTGCCTATATGCCGAAATACCACAATCAGATTAGAACTCGGCAAGGCGATTCCATTGGCACTATTCGCTCTTAAGCACCATTGCTGGCTCTACGCGGCATTCCTTCGAAACCCGCCTTTTTCCGACTTCTTGCCAATGGTTTGGGATTTATGACAACAGGGTGAACTTCCGGCGCTCCATGCTCTGGGGTAATGGAGCTCAACTCCCGCGCCGGGGTGAACCCCTAGGCTGGCGGTCAGCTGAGACAGGAGAGAAGCGGCGTGATCATCGACGGCTATTCGCACCAGTTGCCCGACATCGACCCCGGGGAGACCCGGGAGTGGGTCGACTCGCTGGATTCGATCGTGGAGGTGCGGGGCAAGCCCCGGGCCCGGTACCTGCTGTCCCGCCTGCTGGCGCGGGCCCGGGAGCTCCAGGTCGGCGTCCCGGCCATGGTGTCGACCGACTACATCAACACGATCCCACCCGAGCAGGAACCGTGGTTCCCGGGCGACGAGCACATCGAGCGCCGGATCCGCGCCTTCATCCGCTGGAACGCGGCTGCCATGGTGAACCGGGCCAACCGCCGGTTCGACGGCCTCGGCGGCCACCTCTCCACCTACGCCTCGTCCGCGTCACTCTACGAGGTGGGCTTCAACCACTTCTTCCGGGGCAAGTCCGACGGCGGCTTCGGCGACCAGGTCTTCATCCAGGGGCACGGCGCCCCCGGCATCTACGCCCGCGCCTTCCTCGAGGGCCGGCTCACCGAGGACCAGCTCGACCATTTCCGCCGGGAAGTCGGCGGACGGGGCCTGCCGTCGTATCCACACCCCCGCCGCATGCCCGACTTCTGGGAGTTTCCGACCGTCTCCATGGGGCTCGGGCCGCTCAACGCCGTCTACCAGGCCCGCTTCAACCGGTATCTCCTCCACCGCGAGATCGTCGATACCAGCCGCGCCAAGGTGTGGTGCTTCGTGGGCGACGGGGAGATGGACGAGCCCGAGTCGATGGCCGCTCTCCACCTGGCCGCCGCCGAACAGCTCGACAACCTCATCTTCGTCGTGAACTGCAACCTGCAACGCCTAGACGGGCCGGTGCGGGGCAACGGCAAGATCATCCAGGAGCTCGAGGCCACCTACCGG
>CAZCVW010000136.1:0-8607 GCA_964502185.1 uncultured Burkholderiales bacterium | reverse complement strand
TGGTCGGCGCCGGGCAGTCCGCACACGTAACAGACGCCGTGGTCGCGGCGGAGGACACGGAGGCGTCGGCTGGCCCAGTCGGTGGGGAGGCGTCGGCGTCTGGTGCTGCCGGCCCAGCGTGAGGCGCGTGCGTGTCGGGGGCAGCGGCCGCCGTGGGTTAGCTCGGGGCAGCCTGGCTCGCAACACACCGAGAGCGCTCTCATTCGGCGGTGGGAGCCATCGCGGTCACCAGTCCGTGACCGGGTCGATCGCCGGGGCTGGCGGCGGGTCGGATGGGCCGGTGGCGCGGGCGAACATGGCCCGAGCCAACGACTGTTCTTCGGGGGTGACGTCGGGGAAGGGGATTTTCTGGTCGTCTTTGCCGTCGGGATGGTTGCCGGACACGGGATGCCTCCGGCTCAACGGGACCTCGAACCGTTCGAGGACCTCGTCCTCGCCGCCGACGCGGGTGACTGTCGGGTGGAGGACGTTGGAGCCAGGCTCACGTAGCCAGGTGTTGCCGACCCGGCCGAGTTCTACGTACCCCTCGAACAGCTGGATTTTGGGCTTCTGGTTGCGTCCGACGCCGGGCATGTGGATCGCCTGTTCGCCGAGGCTGATCAGGCGGGGGGGGAGGTCCCGGCGGTTGATGGGCGGGCCGAAAAGGGCTTCCTTCTCCTCTCGGGTTCCGTACATGCAGACAGGCCGGACACCTTTGGTCGGCGCCGGTTCGGGTTCGACTGCGGGTGCCGCTTCCGGTTCGGGCTCGGGGATGATGGCGGGCTGGGGCTGCTCACGTTTGAACATAGGTGACCGTCACTTCCTGGGCGGGCTGGGAGGCGTTGACGATGACGTAACCACCCGGTGGGCCGCACGGCGGGCAGGCGGACACGTCGTAGCGGAGTGGGTCGCCGGCGGTGTGCTTGCCTTTGCGGCGGCGGCGTTCCTCCCATGCGGCGATCTTGGCGGCGCGCCGCTCGGCGGGTGTCTGGGTTGGTGTGGGCTGTGCGGTCTTCATCGGTGGTCCTTCCGGTTGACCATCACGTCGAACAGGTTGCGGGCGGGCGGCGCCGCCTTCGACGACACCTCGGCCTTGGCGGACCCCGGCGGGCGGGCGAGCTCGGCGAGTAGCTGCTTGGCGTCGGCCAGCGCCGCGTGGAGGTCGGCCGGGTCGGCGGGCGGGCGCAGCGCCCGGATGGTCGCGTCGTCGCTGTCCAGGAGGGCGAGCTCGGCTTGGAGCGCGGCGAGATGCGCCCTGAACGTCAGGACCCCGGCCCGGCCGGCGTAGGGGTCGAAGGGTGTCCAGCCGGGGTGGACGGGCTGGTAGCCACGGACACTGAGGACGGCCGCTTCCCGGTTGGAGGGGATCGAGACCAGCGACACTTCGAGCAGCTCCCCGGAAACGATGGTCTGGATCCCGTCGCGCATCTCCTTCTTCGAGTCCATGAACCCGACGCTCACATGGCCGAGGATTCCGTCGACAGTCATCTGGCGGACTTCCTGCGCCCGGGCGGAGCGGCCGAACCACCCGTCAACGAGGAGGGCTTCGCCGTCGTAACGGGGGCGGGCTCGGCCGACCGGGTCGTTGAAGTCGTGGCCGAAGTGCACCGGAATCGTGTCGGGCAGCGGAAGGAACGCCCCCTTGAGGATGACCTCCCGGTCCCTGTCGAGGGTTGGCATGGACGCGATGGCGGTGAACGCCCCGCTGTCGCTCACGCTTTTGAGGGTGGCTTCGAGGTACTGCTTCACGTGGGCGCTCCGTTCGTAGGGCTGGGAGCCGCCGCCCGGGTGGCGGCTCCTGCACGCGAACCCGCCGGCCGAAGCGGGGGGGCTGCGTTCTTGTGCTCGACCCCTGTGCGGAAGGGGCGGGGGGCGAGGGTCCTGGCGTACTCCTCGAGGTCGGCGGCGTGGATCCGGGGTGAGGCGCCGACCTTCACTGCCCGTAACGCACCCGATGCGACCAGCCGCTTGACCGTCGGGACGGAGACGGCGAGGGCGGCGGCGGCGTCCTGATAGGTGAGGAGCAACTGGAGGGGCATGGGGCGACCATCCAGCACGGCGAGAATCTCGGCAAGGCTTGTGCCGTCCTGATCCTCGCTGAGCCGTTTCAGGAGCTGTTCGGCGAGTTGGCGGAGGAACGGACGGCACGGCGACGTGTTGTCCCGGGCCCAGCGGAGGTGGCGGGTGAGCGCCTCGACGAGCTGGAGAGCGTCCAGCTCATCGAAGACGATCACCGCTCCGATCACGGCGCCCCTATGGGGTCGGCGTCCGACGCTCTCATGACCGCTTCATGTGGCTCATGAATTCGACCCAGAGGACGACTTTCTGCCGCACGCTCTCGACCGCTGCGAGGACGATGGCGGGGTCCGGTCCGTTGGCCAAGTAGCTGTCGATGACCGCGCCGAGAAGGTGCTCGAGCGTGTCGACGTCGACCCGGGGCCGCGCGAT
Source organism: uncultured Burkholderiales bacterium (assembly GCA_964502185.1). Lineage (GTDB taxonomy): Bacteria > Actinomycetota > Acidimicrobiia > IMCC26256 > BP-133 > CAZCVW01. Next base: position 6,180 of record CAZCVW010000136.1, on the reverse strand, counting down.
GGCGCCCCGCACCGACGTCGATGCTTGCCCTCGCTGCGGCGGGACGGTCGGCCCGGGGTCGAACAGCATGTCCGTCACGGCCCGTCCCCGGCCCAGCCGCAGTCTTCAGGGTCGTCGGCGCAGTCGTCGGTGTCGGCGAGGCGGATGCGCAACTCGACGAGATGGACCGGGACGTCGGGGTCGTGCTCCTGGCCTTCCTCGACGTAGTGCGGCCCGAAGCGTCCCTCGACGACGTAACCGCCGTTGTCGGGGGTGCAGAACAGCAGGGCCCGTTCCTGGTAGTTGTGCTGCTCCCCGTGGCAGTTGAAGAGCTGGTCCTGCAGCTTCCACTGGTCGAACGTGGGGATGGAGTCGGCGGCCCGCTCGAGGAGCTTGCCGCCGAGGTAGTCGGACCAGGCGCCGTTGAGGGCGCCGGCCATGGATGGGGCGACGATGGCGAACATCGCGACGTTGGTGCTGATCGTGCCGAGCTCGACCCAGTCGGTGGTGCGCTTAGCGACGTGACGGTGGGTGTCGGTCACGGCCGGTCGACTCTTCCGCCGTCGAGGATGCAGTTCGGGCACGACTCGCTGCGGACGAGGACGAGCCCGCCGCAGTCGCCGCACACATGGGCGTCCGGGTGAAGTCCCCAACGGCGGTAATGGGCGGCGACTTGCTCCAACCTGACGCGATGAGAGGCGGTCTCGTCGGTGTTATGCCAGGGCCCGCCGGTTCGGTCGCCGTCGCCGGGGCTGACGGCGCATATTTCGCAGGGGCCGCCCGGGTGGTCCCCCCCGCACAACGGCAGCGATGGGTGCGTACACGGCCGGCCTCCTTCGCTCGTCGTCGCCTGATGGGCCCGCCAGTACTCGTAGACCCCACGGGCGGCGATCAGTGTTGACCGGCTGTACCTGCCGAGCTCCCGCATACGGGCCGGATGGCTGGTGACGTACTCGAGGATCTCGTCTTCGGATTCGGCGAGGAACCGGGCCTCATGCTCCGGGTCCTCACGACGCTGGCGTTCCATGTCCTCGACCACGTCGAGGACGTCGGGATCGTCCGGGTCGACGGCGAGGATCTCGGCGAGCTCGGGCAGGAGGATGACGTAAGCGGGACGGTCAGGCATCCGGCTCTCCGTTCAGAGACTGGGTGAGGCGGATGAGGACGTCGCCGTGGCATTCCTGGGGTGAGCACCAGCAGCCGAGCACCTTCCCTTCGAGCTCGGGCAGCGCAGCCAGGAGGTCTGGTTGGGTGCGGAGCCACGGCCCGGGCGGGAGCTCCTCGAGGTCGGGCGGGAAGTCCGTCACCGCACGACCTGCCGCTTGCCGTGGGTGGCTTCGTCGTGACGGGCAGCGAAGGCGTAGACGCTCTCGCCGTCGCGTTCGGCGGGGATGTGGGCGAGGGTGGGGTTCCCGGGCTCGCGCCACCGCTCGTGGCATCGGAGGCAGGAGGCCACCAGGAGGCGGGAGTCGGCCATGGAGTAGAGGCCGGGTGAGACGTAGGGGCCGAGACGGTTGTCCCAGACGGGAGGGCAGGTGACCGGCGGCGGGGCCATCACACCTGCTCTTCGATAACGGCGGCCAGGGCGGCGAGGAGGTCTGACGTGTTGCTATATCCGAATTCGGGGTGGTCGACGAGGGTGAACCCGCCGCCCCAACCATCGGGCGTGGGGTACGTGTCGGCGAAGGCGGCAACTGCTGCTACGAGTTCCGCCAGACGCCTCAGATAGGCGGCCCGGGTCGTGTCGGTCGAGTCGGCGGTGGTGGTCATGCGTGTCTCCTTTTGGAGTTATGGGTGATGTTCACGATGAACCCTCTAGAGCGGCGGCGCAGCCGGGGCAGGCGTCGCCGTGGACGACCATCGGGCCTCGCTGGAAGGCGAGGGGGAAGAACGTGGTGACGCCGTGTCGGCCGCAGAAGTCGCAGCGGTCAGCGTCGCCTGGGGGTGGTTTCCGGATCGTCTGGCAGCATCGGACGCAGTCGACCCGGTGGAGGGCGAGGGACACCCACGCCGGCTGGGGGCCGCCTCGGCGGAGGTGGGAGCAGACGTGGGTGCAGGCGCCGAGGGCGGCGAGGATGCGGGCTTCGGCTTCGGCTGCGATGGACGGTTCCAGGCCACCGTCGCAGTTGTGGGCGGCGTGCCACCGCCCGGGTTCGACGACACGCAGAGCGTCTTCGAGCCGGTGGGCGAGGCGGTGGGCGTCTTCGGTGGCGGCGCCGAGCTGGTCGCAGAGGTGGGTGGCCAGCGGCGGGACGGCCCCGCCTTTGAGGGCGGCGACAAGCGCCCGGGCGTCGTCGAGACGGTCGCCGAAGGGCCTCATGACAGGTCTCCGGGCGGGTTGCAGTTGGGGTGCGGGTTGAAGTCGGGACGGCACGCCTCGCCGCACACGGAACAGGCCTCGGCCTCCTGTTCTGCGTTTTTCTCCGGGCGAACGGGCGAACCGTTGTCCGGTAAGGGTTCTCGGCCGTTTTCGAAACGGGCGGGGGAGGGTTGGCGCCCGTTTTCAAATGGGCCGCTTTCCCTTGTGCCGTAAGGGTTCGCCCGTTCGCACGTTTCAAAACCGGGTATAGGAGGCCGAGGGCCGTTCAGGTACCTCTCCCAGTGCGGCCCGAGGTCGCGCACGAGGTACCCCTTGAGGTGCCTGTCGCCCTTGTGGACGCTCTGGGGCAGGACCCCCTCGTATTGGCGGAGGTACTTGCCGAGCTGGTGGGCGCTGAGCCCCTTACCCTTGCTCCACGCGCCCCAGGGTGCGTCGTCGATGGCGATGAGGGCGGGGAGCAGTTCGTCTTTCGTCCAGAGGCCGTGCGTCTCTCCCCGGGCGGCGAACACGTCGCGTACGGAGGAGAGCAGTTGGAGGGCGATGCCTTCGTCGTCGACTTCGTGGCCGGCGCCGTTGAGGGCGAGGGCGGCGGCCCGGGCCCGGGCCGGCCAGGGCCCGCCGGCGAGGTCGGCGATGGCGAGCAACGGTTCCCAGCCGTCGGCGGCCCGGTCGTCGAGTTCGTCGGGGAGTTCCGGCCACGCGTCGCCGAGCACCTTCGTCGCGTTCTCGGCCCAGACGGCGACCTGCTCGCGGAGCACGTCGGCTTGGGGGGCGACGACCCGCCGCCGGAGCCGTTCGGCGGGTTCGGTGCGCAACTTCCGTTCGAGGCGGATGGCGATGGCACGGTCGGCGACGGTGTGGGGCAGGTCGCCGATACCGGCGAGGCCGCACGCCGCGAACGAGGGGAACTCGCACGTCTCGAAACCGCGGCCTTTGGGGACCATGCGGGCCACGGTCCGGCCCCGCTGGTGACCGGCGTTGATCAGCGCCCGGAGGCCTTCGTGTTCGGGGGCTTTCTGGCCGAAGATGGCGTCGACCTCGTCGTGGAGGAGGGTCCGGGGTGAGGCGGCGATGGTGCGGAACAGGGCCGACTCGGTGACGTTCATGACGGTCAAGGGGGCGGCGACGAGGAGGTCGAGGAGGTCCATCAGCCGGGATTTGCCGCATCGCCGCTCGGGTGAGCGGATGTGGAGCCGGGGTGACACTTCGGCGGCGGCGATGGCGTGGCTGTGGACGATCCACAAGGCGATGGCGACGGCCTGGTGGATGTTGGCGAACACCACGTACCGGCGCAGGAAGGCGACGAGGGCGTCGAGGAGCCCGGCGCCGGTCAGTTCGACGGCGGAGGGCAGGACCCCCTCACCGTTGGCGATCCGTTCCTGGGCGTCGAGGACGGCTCGGGCCGCCGCTCTCATCGGTGTGTCCTCAGCCATTCGAGTTCCTCTCGGTGCCAGCGGGCCCGGACTGACCCGTGCTTGTCGGCGGCGAGCGCCCAGTACCAGCGTTCGGCCTGGGTGCGGGCGGGGCCGTTGGGTGTGTGGCGGAGCGCGACGACGAGGGCGGCCAGGGTGGGATCGTCGACACCGTTGGCGGCCATCTCGTCGCGGGCGAGCTCGCCCGGTGACAGGAGGTCGCTCACGCCGCCGCCTCCCACCTGGCGACCTCGAAGCGTCGTTGTGCCTGCCGTGCCAACAGGCCGATGTGGGCCAGAAGCTCAGGTTCCGGGGACCACTGCCCGCCGACAACGGCGTCGATCAGGCGGCGGGCGGCTTCGAGGCGGAGGAGCGCTTCGAGTTCGACCTGCCGGCTGTCACTGCGGGGATGTATCATGTGCGCAGTTCCTTTGGTGAGGGACGGGTAGTGGAGAGCCCAGGGCGCGGCGGCCCTGGGCTTCTTCGTTGGGCGCATTGACCACGATGGCGGCGTAGGCGCGTGCGGGGCTCATGACGCCTTGCGCCTGGCCTTGGCGGACTTCATCGCCAGCCGGGACATGTGGGCTTTGCGGGCCAGCAGGGCGCGCCGGCGGCGCTCCTCGGGGCTGAGAACGCAGTCGGGATCGACGAGCGCCTCGAATTGGGCGAGGAAAGCGTCTCTCGCCTTCTGGGTGTGGGCCGTGCCGTCGACCTGGCTGTGCAAGGTGTAGGCGGCGATGCGGGCCCGCATGGTGCGATCGGCGGGTGTCACTGGGGCGTCGCTCCTCGATCCGACCGGAGTGTTCAGACCACTGGGGCTGACGTTTCCGCTCGGCTCGGGCTCCCGCCCACACCATGATTGCTGCGTTGTGCTAGAACACCTTAGAGTTACGGCGGTGAAAGTACAAGATGGTCGCTTCCCGGAGAACTGCCTGCTGATTCAGGGCCGTTGCGAACGATGCGATGTGCGGGGCATCACTGCCCCCGTCGTCGTCCGGGTCTACCTCGACGGTGGCCGGTGGCGAATCTCCGTCCCGGCGCCCAGGCAGGGCTACCGCGGTTCAATCGCGCCGCAGCTGCGGGCCAGCCGCCTCGGCCTTGAGGAGGACACCCCCGAATACAACGGCTACGTCGATGGCCAACGTGCTTGCGTCGAGGACACGCGCTCACGGATCGCTGAAGGCGACGACTGGCTTCGAGCCCATCTCCGGTGGTGCGCGCCACGGGGAAACGTCTGGCTTCAGGATGATGGGCCGGGCCGGAGAACCGTGACGCTCTACTGCCCCCGCTGCCGCAAGTCCCGCCCGGCGGTGAGGCGCCGGGACCTGTGGGCCCGAGCCGATCACTACGCCCGGGCCGGCGCTGACGGCTTCCTCGTCTAGAGCCTGTCTCCCGGTGAGAGGCGGCGGTGCGCTTCCCGGGCCCGCTCGTCAGCTGTCGACGAGGCGTAGCGTCCCACCATCTGGCGCGACCGCCAACCGGCGAGGCGCATGAGGTCGTTCTCCTGCCCTCCGGCGGCGAGCCACGAGTGGGCGAAGGCGTGCCGGAACAGATGGGCGTGTAGCCCGGCGATCCCTGCCTGGGCGCCACGCCGCTCGATGACCTGTCGGACACCGTCGGCGGCGAGGCGGCCACGCTGGCCGAGCCACAACGCAGCCTCGTCAGCGTGCTTGTGGCCGTCACGGACACGCAGGTACCGGTCGAGGGCCAGGGCGGCCTGCTTCCCGAACGGGCACGACCGCGGCCGGCGTCCCTTGCCGAGCACCAGGGCGACGCGCTGGTCCCAGTCGATGTGGTCGAGGTCGAGGCCGGCCAGTTCGGCCCGGCGCATCCCGCTGTCGAGCAACAGCCTGATGATGGCCGTGTCGCGACGCTCATCGAACCCTTTGCCCTCGCATGCCTTCAGCAGCCGCTTGAGCTCGTCGTCGCTGAGGACCCGTACCGGTTCCTCCGGGATGGCGGGTGGCCGCATGTTCCGCATGGGGGACTCGGTGATCTCGCCCTCTTCGCGGCACCACTCGAAGAAGATCCGTACCCCCTTGTACCGGGTGGCGGCCGTAGATGGCTTGCGGCGGGTGAGGAGGTCGGCGAGGAACGTCTCGACGTGCTCCCGCCGGACCGCGGTCACCACCGCGGGCATGCCGTTGGCCTCGATGAAGTCGACGAACTGACCGAGGCTCTCGGCGTAGCTCTGGATCGTCTTCGGGGAGTGGTTCGCCGCACGGAGCGACAGCTCCCATGACCGGCCGAGGCGGCGGACTGTCCCCAGATCGGTCGGTGTCGTGGTGTTCCTGGCGGCCATCGCACACTCCCAAGGGAATCGAAGGTTAGGAGGTGAGTGTGCGCTGTGCGTCAAGTCTGGTCAAGCGCTGGCCCGACCGGCAGTGCCTCTGACCTGCGGAAACACTACTTTTGTGGGCGCTGACGGGCTCGAACCGCCGACCTCCTCCTTGTAAGGGATTCCACTGC
>CAZCVW010000135.1:0-8622 GCA_964502185.1 uncultured Burkholderiales bacterium | reverse complement strand
ACCCCGGCCGTGCTGGCCTTCGCGGCCCCGACGACCAACTCCTACAAGCGGCTGGTCCCGGGCTACGAGGCGCCGGTCAACCTGGTGTACTCGCAGCGGAACCGGTCGGCTTCGGTGCGTATCCCGCTGTACTCCAAGAGCCCGAAGGCAAAGCGGCTCGAGTACCGCTGCCCCGACCCGTCCTGCAACCCGTACCTGGCGTTCTCGGCCATGCTCATGGCCGGCCTCGACGGGATCCAGAACCGGACCGAGCCGCCCAAGCCGCTGGACAAGGACCTCTACGATCTGCCGCCCGAAGAACTGGCCCACGTCCCCCAGGTCCCCGGCTCGCTGGACGAGGCCCTGGCCGCCCTCGAGGGCGACCACAAGTTCCTCCTCCTGGGCGACGTGTTCACGCAGGACGTCATCGACACCTGGATCGACTACAAGCGCACCCGGGAGATCGACGCCGTCCGCCTGCGCCCGCACCCGTGGGAGTTCGCGCTCTATTACGACATTTAAGCCATCGCCGCAGGTCAGAGGGGGTTTCCGGGGTCCCGGGGACCCCTTCTGGTCACAGGATGGTCACGGCAGGATTGAGCAGCACAGCGCAACTTGCCGGCGACGACTGGTCCCCGCAGGCGTTCGTCGACTACGGCGAGGAACGGGCCGCCCGGGTTCGTAACTAGGGCCTGGGCGGCGACGCGAAATGCCTCAACTGGTCGCCGGGCGTGGATGCGGTCGAGGCGACGTTGCCGGCCGGCCGGTGCACGGACAGCTCGAAGACGTCGGGGCGGGCGTAGTGGCCGATGGGGTCGAACTCTCGGCGGGCCAGTGTGAGGGCGTCGAGGTCGAGGGTGAGTAGCAGCATCCCGGTCTGCTCGGTGAGCGGGCCGGCCAGGACGGTGCCGTCGGGGCCGACGATGGCGGTGTTGCCTCGCGAGAGCCAGTCATCGTCGCCCCCGTAGAGCTTGTCGGCGCCCGGCAGGGAGCGGGGGATGTCGGCGCCGCGAAGGCAGGTGTTGGTGCCGATGACGTACACGCGGCCCTCGCGGGCGATGTGGCGCAACGTCGACACCCAGGCGTCACTGTTGTCCCAGGTCGGGGCGAGGTAGATGTCGATGCCTTGCTGGTACATGGCCGCCCGGGCCAGGGGCATGAGGTTCTCCCAGCAGATCAAGCCCCCGACACGGGCGAAGCCGGTGTCGAGGACGGTCAGGGTCGAGCCGTCGCCGGTGCCCCACACGGTGCGCTCGCCGCCGGTTGGCATCAGCTTCCGGTGGACACCGGCGACGCCGCCGCTCGGGTCGAGGTAGAGCAGGGTGTTGTAGAGGGTGCCGGAGGGGACCCGCTCGGTGACACCTACCGCGACCCACGCGCCGGCCTCGGCCGCCGCGGCGCCGAGCCGGTCGGTGGCCGCGCTGGGGATCTCGACCGCCTGGTCATGCAGCCGGCGGTACCAGTCGGCGTCCGACCAGGCCGGCAACCGCCAGACCCAGTCGGGATAGCCGGGCACGATGGCCTCGGGGAAGACCACCAACCTCGCCCCCTCGGCCGCCGCTTCCTTGAGTGTGGTCACGAGACGCTCGATGGTGGCGTCACGGTCGAGGAACACCGGGGAGGCCTGGACGGCCGCCACGGTGACCGCGTTCCGCTCCGTGCTCATTTGCGGCCTGACGCGACGAGCAGCTCGCAGGGGCCGACGAACCCGTCGGCGGCCTCGAACCGGGTGAGCGCCGCTTCGATCTCGTCCCACACCCCGGGCCGCTCGTGCTCGGCCACCCCGGACAGCATCTGGTGCAGCGCCCCGAAGGACTCCCGCTCGAACCGGACACATTCCGCGGCCGAGGGCAGTCGCAGCGGAGCGGGGATGGCTTCGACGGTCACGTCCGAGAACCCGGCGGTTTTCAGCGCGGCTTCGATGACGCCGGGGCCTCCGAGGCTGAACGGGCCGGGCTGCCCGGGCTGAGGCGGGGGGAGCTGGGCGCGGTCGCGGATGATCGAGACCGGAAGGGAGAAGAACTCGTTGCGGTCAGGGGTCGAGTAGACGATGGCGGCGATCCGCCCCCCGTCGCGCAGGGCCCGGTGCATCCCGGCCAGGGCTTGCTGCTGGTCGGGAAAGTAGATCAGCCCGACCCGGGAAATCACGGCATCGAATGATCCTGCGGCCAGGGCGTCGAGGGCTTCGCCGTCGGCCTCGACGGTCTCGACATTGGTCAACCCGGCCTCGGCGGCCGACTTGGCCGCATAGGTGAGGATGGTCGGGGAGATGTCGGTGGCCACGACCCGGCCGGTTGGGCCGGCCCGCCGCGCCGCGGCGAGCGTCTGCCCACCGGCGCCGGCGGCGACATCCAAGACCCGGGCCCCGCTGGTCACCCCGGCCGCGTCGAGCATGCGCTCGGTCGCCTCACCGAGCCACGCCTCCAGCGTGGCACCCCAACCGTGCCACGCCTCGGCGGTGTCCTCCCACTGCTGACGGGTCGTGGTCTTGTACTGGATCGGATCGAAGCTCATCGGCTGCCTCCTGGCTCTGGTGTCGTTTGAATCTATGGGCGCCAGTTCAGGGTCCGGTCGCGGAAGGTTTGGCCTGGCACATTGCCAGACGACGACCAGGCCACGGCAGGGGACAATGGTGGGCGTGCCGAACCGCCTACCCGCCGAGGATCTTGTCGGCCGAGGCCAGTTGCTGAGTCGTCTCCGCGAACTGGTCGGCCACACCCTGGGCGGTGAGCGGGTGACGGTACTGGTCGCCGGGCAGGCTGGCATCGGCAAGACCTCCCTCGTCCGGGCAGCCGCGGCCACCGCCGCGGGGCAGGGCGCGGAGATCGGCTGGGGCACCTGTATCGACGTTGACGGCGCCCCCGGGTACTGGCCGTGGACCCAGGTGCTCAACGGGCTGGTGCGTTCGATGGGGGCCGACCAGGCACGCCAATGGGCCGGCGACGACGCGGCGCTGCTGGCCACAATCGCCCCGTCGCTCGGTGACGCCTCCCATGGCCAGGCGTCAGACCGGGCCCGGCTCCTGTTGATGGACGCCACGACCCGATTCCTCGACACCCTGGCCCGGGAGCGGCCCGTCGTGGTGGTCCTCGACGACCTGCAGTGGGCCGACGAATCGTCCCTCGCCCTCTTCGACTTCGTCGCCCGAGCACCGCAGCCGGCTGGTGTGTGCCTCATCGGCGCCTACCGCCACGACGAGCTGACCGCGTCAGGGCGGGAGCGTCTCGGTGCGCTCGTCAGTCACGGCCAGCACGTGCAGGTCCAGGGCATCGATGCCGACGCGGTGCACGAACTGGTCGAACGGATCGCCGGGCGGGGAGCCGACCGGGCCACGACCGAGGCCATCCACAAGCGCACCGGTGGCCACCCGTTCTTCGTGCGCGAGGTCGCCCTGCTCGCCCAGGACGGTGGTGCGAACTTCGACCACATCCCCGCGGCCGTCCGCGACGCGGTCGAGCGGCGAATCGGGCGCCTTCCCGCCGCTACCCGGGCTGTCCTCGAGGTCGCCGCTGTCGTCGGCACCGAACTGTTCCCGGACGTGGTGGCCAGTGCACTCGGCGTCTCCAGTCTCGACGTTGGGGTCGCCGCCCGGGACGCAGTCGATGCCGGGGTGCTCGCCCCCACCAGCGCGGGGCTGCGCTTCACCCACGATCTGCTCCGCGAGACGATCCTCGACCGCATCGAGGTGGCCCGTCGGGTGGCGCTCCACCAGGCGATCGGCTCCGCCCTCGAGGACCGCAAGGCACGAGCAGGCCAGGTCGCGCCGTCCGAGCTGGCCCGGCACTTCGCGGCCGCCGTTTCCCTCGACGGGCCGGACCGGGCCGTCCGATGGGCGTTGGAAGCGTCGGCCACCGAGTGCGCAGCCCTGGCCTTCGGGGAGGCAGCCGGGCACCTCCGACGCCTGCGCGCCGCCATCGCCGATGCAGCCGTCGAGGTCGAGGACCACCAGCTCGTCGACGTCCTGCTCGCCGAGGCCGACGCCCTCGCCCGCGCCGGAAGCACCATAGACGCCCGGGGCCTCCTCCGTGCCGCCCGAGACATCGCCGACCGCTCCGGCGACAGCGATCGGACCGCCCGCGTGGCACTGGCCACCGCGCAACTCGGGGCCCGCTTCGCCTCACGGCGCGACGAGATCGTTCGCGAGCTCGAACGCGCCCTGCGCATCGTCACCGGCACCGACCAGGCACGGGAGGCGCAACTCAACGCCGCGCTCGCCCGCGAGCTGCAGCACTCGGTGGCCGAGGACCGACCCAGGGCCGGACCACTCAGCGAACGCGCGCTCGAACTGGGGCGCCGCACCGGCGACCCGGCGACCCTGGCCGCCTGCCTGATCGCCCGCCACGACGTGCTCTGGACACCAGGCACCCAAAACGAACGGGCCGAGATCGCCCGCGAGATCATCGCCGTCGCCCTTGCCGCCGCAGACGACGAACGCCACGCCGAAGGACTCCTGCTGCTCGCCACCGCCCTGCTCGAGCACGGCTCTGGTGCATTCGAAGCCGCACTCGACTCCTGCCTCGCCATCCTCGACCGCCTCGCCCAACCCCGCCACCGCTACATGGCCGAAACCCGTCGGGCGTGCATGGCGCTGCTGCGCGGCGGGCTCGAGGAAGCCGCCGAGCGCATCGAGACCGCAGCCACCCTTGGCGAACGCATCCGCGAGCCCGACACCGGCAACGTCCGCATGTCCCAGCGCCTCGAGCTGGTGCGGGCCCGCGGCCATGCCGGCGAGCTGAGCACCTTCGCCGCCGACGCCATCAGCCACTGGACCGGGGCGCCGATCCACGCCCACGCCGTCGCCGCCGGCTTCCTCGCCCGCGCCGGAGACCTCGACGCCGCCCGCCACCACGTCGCCATGGTCGTCGACCTCGGCACCTGGCGGGCCGACCGTTCCTATTTGTGGTCGGTCTTCGTGCGAGAACTGGCCCACGCCGCCGTCGCCCTCGGTGACCAGGACCTGTGCGCCCAACTCCTCGATGATCTCCATCCTCTCGCCGGCTCGTGCGGCGTCAACGGCGCCGTCGTCGCCTTCGCCGGCAGCCACGCCCACACGGCCGGCCTCCTCGCCGCCGCCCTGGGCCAGCCCGACACCTCCCGGGCGTTACTCGAGCAGGCGAGCGCCACCTACCAACGTCTCGGCGCCACTGCCTGGTTCGCCGACGTCTGCCGCGACCTGGCCGCGACCTTCCCCACGTCAGACGCGCTCGGGGCCAGCGCATCGATGCAGCGACGACGGGGCGTATGGCACGTCACCTTCGGCGGTCGGGAAGCAACCGTGCCCCACACCAAAGGACTGGCCGACATCGCCCGGCTCCTCGCCGCGCCAGGCATCGAGATCCACGTACTCGACCTCATCGACGCCGCCGACCGCTCCGGTAGAGGGGGCGACGTCGTCGACCGGCATGCCCTCGACGCCTACCGGCAGAGGCTCGCCCACATCGAGGAAGAAGCCGACGAAGCCGCCCGCCACCACGACGACGAACGCTCCGCCCGACTCGAAGCCGAGCGACAAGCGCTGCTCGACGAGCTCAGGCGCATCACCGGAGTCGGACATCGCCCGCGCCAGTTCGCCAACCACCCCGCCGAACGCGCCCGCAAAGCCGTCACTGCCCGTGTGCGCGACGCCATCCGCAAGCTTGACCCACTCCTGCCCGAGCTGGCGGCCCACCTGGAGCGAACCATCGTCACCGGTACCTACTGTCGTTACCGCGCCGATGGCGCCACCGCGTGGGGAATCGACACCAAGGCCGGCGATCGACGGTCTCGCGGACCCTTCGCGGACTAGAGCGCATCGGAGATCGATGAAACAGCTGGTCAGGACGTTGATGCACCTCTACTACGACATTTGAGCGGTGACAGCCAAATGACAGCGCTTCCGTTTCGGGCCGCTGTCAGCCGCTGTCATCACCCCCCGTTGAGCAGGGCCGCCGCCTTCGTCGCGGCGTCCACGTCCGACTCCGGAAACAGGTGGCCGTAGACCTGGAGCGTGGTCGAGATGTGGGCGTGGCCGAGGCGCTCCTGGATCACCTTGGCGTGGACCCCGGCGGCGATCAGGTTTCGAGGCGTGGGTGTGGCGGGTGTCGTGGAAGCGGATCTTCCGGCCGCCCCACTCCCGAGCGACCGCTCAGCAAACGCTCAGCAAAAGCTCGCCTCGTTTCTGGATTGACGCACTCACCCTCGAAGGAACGGACCTCCGATTGTGTCCCGAAAGGAAGGGAGCGGGAAATGGCAGCGTGCCCATGCGGTTGCGGGAAGCGGCTCGGAATGATGTCCCGGCGGCTGGCTCAGAAGGCCGTCGAGGTCACGGTCGGGGTCGGAGCCTTGAAGGCCGGGCGGGAGTCGATCCTCAAGGGATCACCGGCAGGTCAGCTCACGAAGTTCACCCAGCTCTACGACAAGGTCGTCAGTGACGGGGACGGCATGGCTGGGGTGATGCTCGATTACGCCCACGGCGATCGTGGCCCAATGACCCGCATGGGTTTGCCTGCCTCGGGCGACCTGGGCTTGTGGCAACGGACGGCCCGAGTGCAGATCCAATCGCTCCGGGTCATCGACCCTGAGGCTCTCGACGGGTATGCGCAGAGGCTCGATCCGAAGGGCCGCCGGTTGATTGCATCAATGGGCTGACGGCGTCTTCAGGCCCCCGACAGCCGGGCGCCAGTGGCAGCGCAGGGTTGCCGGGCACGATCGAGGGCGTGACTGCCGACGACGACGTTCCGGGCCTGTTCGAGCGACTCCAGGCCGACCCCCGGGTGCGGGAAGCGCTGGAGGTGATCCGGGCGTCGGGCCGCTCGGCGGCCACGGCCGCATGGGAGACGTTGAAGGAGCGGATCGACGGCAACGTCGGCCAGGTCGTCGAGATCACCGGCTCCGACGCCTTCACGTTCACCGAGGTGGCCGTGCCCGTCCATGCCACGGTGGGCCTGCGATGGGCCGTCGAAGCCTCGGCCGTGGTCTACCCGCCGGGCGTCGTGCTCCACGCGCCGATGGCCGTAATCGAGGATGCCCGGCGGCCGTATCTGGACGACCAGAAGGCGTTCGCCCTGCTCTGGCTCGCGATCGCGCTTGCTGGGGTCGGCATGGCCGTGGCTGAGCGGAACCTGTTTGCCTACTTCGGGATCGTGACGGCCGCGATGCAGCCCATCTACCTGCTGCTGTTCAGCGACTGACGGGCCTCGCCGTAGCGCCCCCGTTCACCCTCTGCTGACAGGCGTATAGCCCCCGTTGACGTTCCCGACGAGGCCCGGCGGACATGCGTAGCGTGGCACCGAATGCCCTGGGTCTGCGCCCGAACGCATATTCGGCGTTGACTTTTGCCAACTAGGGGAAGACACTCAGTGAGCCGACACCAGAAGCCCGATGTCGAGAAGGCCATCCAGTACGCCGAGGGCCTCGGGTGGACCCGGGATGTGCGCCACTCCGGGCACCTCTGGGGCTATGTCCACTGCGGGAGCGGCTGCCGGGTCCGGCTCAGCGGCACGCCGAAGAATGAGGGCAACGAGGCCAAGCGCATCCGCCGGGCCGCCGACCGATGTCCCCACGACGAGGAGAAGCCGCAGTGACCCACGAGTTCACCCTGATCATCGAGGGCCTCGACCTGGACGACGACGCCCAGGGCGACGCCCTGTTCGAGCGGTGCGACGACGCCACCTTCGGCGAGGTCGACGGGGTGGGCTACGGCGACTTCGACCAGGACGCCGACACGCTCCTCGCCGCCGTGATGTCCGCCATCAGCGCCGTGGAGGGCGTCCCGGGCCTGCGGGTCACCCACGCCGAGCCTGACACGCTGGTCACCGCCGCCGAGATCGCCGAGCGCCTGCAGTGCTCGAAGGAGTACGTGCGCCTCCTGGCCAAGGGCGAGCGGGGCGCCGGGTTCCCCGCCCCCGTCTCCCACGCCCGGGGCCGGAACCGGCTCTGGCGATGGGCCGACGTGGCCGCCTGGGACGGCCGGGCCGAGGAGGCCCGAGACGCCTACGCCCTGGCCGCCATCAACGACCTCCTCAGTCTGCGGGCGCTGCGCGTGGCCGTCCCGGACGACTGGAAGACCCTGGTCTACAACTTCGTCCCCGAGGTCGTCTGAGCGGCGCACGATGGGTGAGCTGCTCCCCTGCCCGGCCTAGGCCCGCACCGGGCCATCAGGGCCGACTGGCTGCGCCTCCTCGTCGCCTTCCGCCGGGAGCACCGGGTTCCTCGACGCGACGGCCGGGACCCGCTGGCACGCCTGCTGGGTCGTCGCTCTCGGCACCGGCCTCCGGCGGGGCGAGCTGCTCGGCCTCCGATGGCGGGACCTGAACCTGGACGCCGGCCGGCTGACGGCGATGGTGAACCGGGTCGCCACCGACGAAGGCGTGAAGGAGACGACCTTGAAGGGCGGCGATGGCCGCACGCTCGCCCTCGACGACGACGTCGTGGCCGCTCTCAGGAGCTGGCAGGAGGGCCAGCGACTTGACGAGATGCTCGCCGGCGCGGGCTGGGCGGGGAGCGACAAGGTGTTCACCGACGAGCACGGCCGGGCGCTGAACCCGTCGGCGTTCCGGGCGGCGTGGGAAGCCGCCCTCCGGGAGTCGGGGGCACGCAAGATCCGGCCGCACGACCTCAGGCACACCCACGCCGCCCTGCTCATCGCCGCGGGTGTCCACCCGA
>CAZCVW010000134.1:0-8623 GCA_964502185.1 uncultured Burkholderiales bacterium | reverse complement strand
GGGGTCACGGCCCCGCCCAGCTCGCCTACCTCGGGCTGCCGCCCCTGCCCTACGTCCGCGAGCTCCCGGGCGTGCGGCTGTTCTTCCTCGACGGGAACCGGCCCGACGCGCTCCAGGCCCGCTGGCTCGACGAGCAGCTCTCCCTCCCGGGCCCGCAGTTCTCGGTGGTCGTGTTCCACCAGCCGGTGTTCTCCTGCGGCCTCCACGGGCCCTACCCGCCGCTGGTGGCGAACTGGCGGCCGGTCATCGAAGCCCACCGGGTGTCGCTCGTGCTCAACGGCCACGACCACCTCTACCAGCGTTTCGTCTCCGACGCCGGCGTGACCTACGTCGTGACGGGCGGCGGCGGCTACGCCCTCTACCAGCTCCAGGCCGGCTGCGCCCCGCCCGAGATGCAGAAGGCCGCCGTCCGCCACCACTTCACCTCCATTGAGGTGTACGAGGACCGCCTGCTGCTCACCGCCGTGGCCGCCGACGACGAGATCCTCGACCAGATCGAAATCCCGGCCAAGGTCCCCGTCCCTACGGGCTAGATAAACTGCGTCACGTCGGCCTGCTTGGCCCGCACGGCGTCGGCGGCCGCCCGCAGGGCGGTGACCTCGTCGTCGGTCAGGGGCAGCTCGACGATCTCCTTGATGCCACCGGCCCCGAGCCTGGCCGGAACCCCGAGGTAGACGTCGGAGATGCCGTACTGGCCGCTGACCCAGGCGCAGACCGGCATCAACTCGCCGGTGTCCTTCACCACCGCCTTCACCATGGCCGCCGCGGCCGCCGAGGGGGCGTAGTAGGCCGAGCCCGTCTTGAGCAGGCTCACGATCTCCGCCCCGCCGTCGCGGGTGCGCCGCACCAGCTCCTCGATCGTGTCGGCGTCGGCCACCTCGGTGAGCGGCTTGCCCGCCACCTTCACCTGGCTGGGCACGGGCACCATGGTGTCGCCGTGGCTACCCAGCGTGATGGCGTCGATCTCCAGCGGGGAGACGCCGAAGCGCTCGGCCACGAAGTGGGCGAAGCGGGCCGTGTCGAGCATGCCCGCCTGGCCGATGACGCGCTCCTTCGGGAAACCGCTGACCTGGGCGGCCAGGGCGGTCATCTCGTCGAGCGGGTTGGACACCACGATGAGGACGGCGTCGGGCGAGGCGGCGGCCAGCTGTCGGGTGACGTCGCCGACGATCTTGGCGTTGACCTCGAGCAGGTCCATGCGGCTCATCCCCGGCTTGCGAGCCAGGCCGGCGGTGATGACGCAGACGTCGGACCCGGCTGTCTCCTCGTAGTGGTTGCTGCCCGTGATCCGGGTCTCGAACCGCTCGACGGGCCGGCTCTGCATCATGTCGAGGGCGAGCCCCTGGGGCTTGTCCTCGATGATGTCCACCATCACGACCTCGTCGACGATGTCAGCCTCGGCGACGCGTTGGGCTGTGGTGGAGCCGTAGAAGCCCGAACCGACGATGGTGACCTTCATGTGGCTGACCCCTCCGGAGGTAACGGACGACACGTCACCCTACCGCCGGGTCGGAGACGGGCTCAGATCCACCGCCCAGGAGGACCCGGCGGGCCTCCCCGAGCTCGACGATGCGCTCCGCTGCTCCCCGCGGCGCCCCGCCGTGGTCGGGGTGGGCCAGGCGCACCAACCGCCGGAAGCGGCGCAGCACGTCGTCCCGGCCCGGGCTCGCCTCGGGACCGAACCCGAGCACCTCCATGGCCCAGCGGCGCTCGGAGGGCATGCCGAACCACTCGTGGCCGGGAACGCCGGCCTCTGCGCCCCGCCGCGGAACCCCGTCAACGAAGGTGGGGCGGGCCTGCGCCTGGGTGACATAACGGGCGGCGATGCTCTCGGGCAGGACCCCTGGCCGCTCCACCGCCCGGGCGATGGCCCGGAAGGCGATACCCCGCGGATACGGCGCCATGGCCGCCGCCGCCATCACGGCACCGATCAGCTGAGGCACCGGGTGCTGGCTGTGCACGTCGAGTTCGACGACCAGCCCGTCGCCCTCGCCGAGCAGCCGGTGGCGGGACAGGGCGAGACCCTCGGTGTCCGTCTGGAGCCGGTAGCGCAGCGCCCGGCGGGGGACCGACAGGCCGCCCCGGGCCTGGGCGAGGAAGTCGCTGAGCGCCTCGGCCTGGTCCTCGCCGAGCCCGACGGCGCCCGTACCGGCCACGCAGGCGAGCAGGAGAGGGCCATAGCCGGGATGCCCGGTGGGCAGCACGCGGTCGCCGAGCGCCACCCGGCGGGTGGGCATGTGCCGCCGGGTGTGGCGGACGTTCAGCTCGGCGAGCAGCAAGCAGGGCCTCCCGGAGACGCCTCGGTTGGGGGCATCTCCCTAGCTTGCCGCTGTCGAGCGGCCGGGACACAGCAGGCCGCCCGATCGGGCGGCCGCGTGCCCCGGCCGGTTCGACGATTTACAGGAAGCCGACGATGCCGTCGAGGGGCGTGCCCCCGCCGGAGCCACCACCGCCGAGCAGTCCGCCGAGCAGCGGGCCGGCGATCGGCAGGCCGCTCACGAGCGGGCCGACCGTGCCACCGACCAGCGGACCGACGATGGGCAGGCCACCGAGGAGCCCGCCGGAGGCCATGGCCGGAGCGGTGCCCGCCAGGGCGAGACCGGCGCCGAGTGCGACGACGGCTACACGCATTCTCATGTTGGACTTGGACAAGGGATCTTCCACCTTTCTCCCGGCCCGGGGGACCGAGTCGTCGTGGTGTTCGCCCCCGCCCCTTCCGACACCTCGGCGCGGACGCGGCTAAACCCGGTTCGTGGCGATAACGGCCACGCAAAAATTGCTCGCTTACCAGCTCTGACCTGCGGTTTCGCGACGATCAGGTTACGAACGCGTGACAGCTAGAGCGAGACAGCCAGCGCGTTACAGCAAGCCGGCCAGAATGTCGTTCAGGGAACCGAGGTGGAGGAGCCCGCCGAGCCCACCCGGTGTGGCCAGGCCGCCGTCGCCGCCGAGCACGCCGCGCCCGACATGCGAGTCGTCCCCGACGTCACCGCCGCCCACCACGGGAGCGTCGGCCAGTTGCTCAGCGCCACCCAGCAGCCCCCCGAGCAGCCCGCCGCCGCCGAGCAACCCGCCGAGCAGTCCGGGGACGCCCGCCACCCCGCTCTCCACGTCATCGAGGATGACGGGGAGGTCGTGGGCCGCGATCCGGTCGGTGGCGCCGAGATCGATGAACCCGAAGCCGGTGTCGGCCACGGCCGGCGCCAACGCGGCCAGGCCGAGACCCAGCCCGACAACGGCGGCGGTGAGACGGTGTGTGTTCTTGGACAAGGGGTCCTCCTCGAATCAGGCAGAAGGGCACAAAGTGCGCTCGGGGAGTGATTCGCCCCAAAGGGGACGAACCCCTTCATACACCGCAAAAACCGCCCAAAAAGAGAGGCCGCAGGGTGCCTGAGCACCCTGCGGCCTTTTGCCTTGCCAGAACCGGTTAGACGCGCCCGACAAGTCCGCTGCCGCCGCCGCCGAGGAGCCCGCCGAGCAGGCCACCCCCGCCGCCGCCCAGGAGCCCGCCGACGATGGGCAGACCGCTGACCAGACCACCGGCACCGCCGGCACTGTCACCGCCGCCCAGGAGCCCGCCCACGATGGGCAGACCGCTGACCAGACCACCGGCACCGCCGGCACTGTCACCGCCGCCCAGGAGCCCGCCCACGATGGGCAGACCGCTCAACAGGCCGCCACCGCCGCCGCCGCCGAGGAGACCGCCGACGAGAGGCAGATTGCTCAAGAGCCCGCCCCCGCCCGCGCCGCCCCCGAGGAGACCGCCGACCGAGCCGGAGCCGGGTTCGCCATAGTCGTCTCCGACGACCTCTTCCTCGTAGTAACCGTCCTCTTCGACGGTGTAATCGTCTTCGATGTAGCTGCCGTCGTCGACGGAATCGTCGACGTATCCGGTTTCGTCCGCCACCACGCCGCTGTCATGGTTTGCCAGGGCAGGCAACATGCCTGCCGCTCCAAGACTGAGGCCCAGCGCGACGACGGCCACGCGATGCATCGTCTTCGTCAAGGCACTCCTTTGATTACGAAAGCCCCGATGAGGGCTAAGCCGTAAATTCGGCGCGAAACGGACAATGTCCTCCTCGTTGGGGCCCCTTTTACAGGCGCTCGACGATCGCCTCGGCGAACTCGGAGGTCTTGACCTGCCGGGCACCCTCCATGAGGCGGGCGAAGTCGTAGGTCACGATCTTCTCGGCGATGGTCCGCTCGAGTCCGGCGTTGATGCTCTGCGCCGCTTCGTCCCACCCGAGGTGCTCGAGCATCATGACCCCGGACAGCAGCAGCGAACCGGGGTTGACCTTGTCCTGGCCGGCGTACTTGGGGGCGGTGCCGTGGGTCGCCTCGAAGATGCCGTGGCCGGTGGTGAAGTTGATGTTGCCGCCGGGGGCGATACCGATGCCGCCCACCTGGGCCGCGAGGGCGTCGGAAAGGTAGTCGCCGTTCAGGTTGGTGGTGGCGATCACGTCGAACTCGTCGGCCCGGGTGAGGATCTGCTGGAGGAAGGCGTCGGCGATCACGTCCTGCACGAGGACCTTGTCGCCGGGCTTGCCGCCGCAGTCATCCCAGCCGACGGCCACGTCGGAGAACTCGTCCTTCACGAGGTCGTAGCCCCACTGCCGGAACGCGCCCTCGGTGAACTTCTGGATGTTCCCCTTGTGGACGATCGTGACCGAGCGGCGACCCTTGCGCACGGCGTGTTCGATGGCGGCGCGGATCAGGCGCTTCGACCCGGTCTCGGAGATGGGCTTCAGGCCGAGGCCGGAATCGGGCCGGATGTCCCAGCCGAACTCGTCCTTGCAGAACTCGATCAGCTTCTTGACCTCGGGGGTCCCCTCCTGGAGTTCCTTACCGGCGTAGACGTCTTCGGTGTTCTCCCGGAAGATCACCATGTCGACCTTCTCGGGGTGCTTCACAGGGCTCGGCACGCCCTGGAACCAGCGGACGGGCCGGAGGCACACGTAGAGGTCGAGGATCTGGCGCAGAGCCACGTTGAGGGACCGGATACCCCCACCGATGGGCGTGGTCAGCGGGCCCTTGATGCCGACGATGTGGTCGCGGAAGGCCTGGACCGTCTCCTCGGGGAGCCAGTTTCCGGTCTCGTTGAACGCCTTCTGGCCGGCGAGGACCTCCTGCCAGGCGATCCTCCGCCGGCCGCCGTACGACTTCTCGACCGCCGCGTCGAGCACGCGCCGGGCGGCCGGCCAGATGTCGACCCCGGTCCCGTCACCTTCGATGAAGGGGACGATCGGCTCGTCCGGTACGACCAGCGTGCCGTTGTCGACGGTGATGCGCTCAGCCATGACTCTCCTCGTCGGTCCCGTCACTTGGGGGTGGGCGGCGAGAAATCGTAACCGCGGCGCGCCGCTCGGCCGCTTCCACCGCGTTGCGGAGCAGCAGGGCGATTCACGGTGGCGTTGGCGTTGGGCTCCTTGAGCGTCAGCAACATCGCCAGCGGGCGGCCGACCGTCGTGCCTCGGCCCAGCACCACCACGTGGGCGCCGGCGATGGGCACCTTGTTGCGCACCAGCAGTTCCTGGATTCCGAGCGGGGTGCAGGGTAGCCGTCGACGGCCGGGTCGGCGTTGAGCCCGGCCAGGAGGCCGAGCACCTTCTCCCGGGAGGCGTCGGCGGGCAGGTCATGGCGGAAGGAGGCGACACCGACGGCGGCGCACGCCTTGTGCTTGCCGCCGACGTAGGCGTGGCTGCCCGGGTCGTCCCCGATGAGGACGGTGCCGAGCCCGGGAACGACGCCCTGCTCAGCCAGGCGGGCCACCCGCTCGGTGAGGTCGGCCTTCACGGCCGTCGAGGCCGCCTTTCCGTCGAGGATCTCAGCTGTCATCCGTAAACCCTTCTGGTCGTTCAGTGCCGGAAGTGGCGGCGGCCGGTGAAGACCATGGCCACCCCGGCCTCGTCGGCGGCGGCGATGACCTCTTCGTCCCGCACGGAGCCGCCGGGCTGGGCGATCGCCTTGGCTCCGGCCGCCACGGCGGTGTCGACCCCGTCCCGGAACGGGAAGAAGGCGTCGCTGGCGCAGGCGCCGCCGACGGCGCGCCCGTCCGCCTTCCTGGCCGCGATCTCGGCCGAGTGCACCCGCGACTGCTGGCCGGCCCCGATGCCGAAGGCCTGTCCGCCCTTGGCCAGCACGATGGCGTTGGAACCGGTGGCCCCGCACACCTTCCAGGCGAACTCCAGGTCGGCCCATTGCTCGTCGGACGGAGCGACCCGGGTGACGACCTTCCAGGTGGACCGGTCGTCCTGGTAGGTGTCGGACTCCTGCACCAGGAATCCGCCGCCCGCCCGGCGCAGGTCGAGGCCGGGCGGCTCAGGCGGCGGGCACTCCAGCGTCCGCAAATTCTTCTTGGCGGAGAGGGCGGCCAGGGCGTCGGGCTCGTAGCCCGGGGCCAGGACGACCTCGGTGAACACCGGGCTCCCAATTCCGGCGATGGCGCCCGCCGTCTCCGCGTCGAGCGGCCGGTTGAGGGCCACCACGCCCCCGAAGGCGGACAGCGAGTCGCACTCGAGGGCCCGCCGGTAGGCCTCGGCCGGGCCGGCGCCGACGGCGACGCCACACGGGTTGGCGTGCTTGGTGATCACGCAGGCCGGCATGGTGAAGGTGTGGACGAGGCGCCAGGCTGACTCGGCGTCGAGCAGGTTGATGAACGACAGCTCCTTGCCGCCGTGCTGGGTCATGCCGTCGAGCCAGCCGGGAGCCGCCAGCCGGTCGCGGTATCTCGCCGCCAGCTGGTGCGGGTTCTCGCCGTAGCGGAGCGGGGCCACGCGCCGCAGGGGCACGATCAGGTGCCGGGGCAACGGTTCCGGATCCAGCCAGCGGACGATGGCGGCGTCGTAGCCGGCGGTGTGGGCAAAGGCCTCGAGGGCGAGATCCCTCCGGGTGGTGGCGGAGAGCCGGCCGCCACCGGCCCGCAACTCGTCGAGCAGGGCCGGGTACCGGTCGGGGTCGGTGACGACGGCGACCCAGGCGTGGTTCTTGGCCGCGGCGCGGACCATGGTCGGCCCGCCGATGTCGATCGTCTCGATCGAGGGCCGTTCGAGGAACGGATACAGGTTGACGACCACGAGGTCGATCGGCTGGATCCCCTGAGCGGCCAGATCCTCACGGTGGGAGGCCTGCCCCCGGTCGGCCAGGATGCCGCCGTGGATGCGGGGGTGCAGCGTCTTTACCCGCCCGCCCAGCATTTCCGGGGCGCCGGTGACGTCCTCGACCGGCGTGACCGGGATCCCCGCCTCGGCGAGCGCGGTGGCCGTCCCGCCCGACGCCAGCAGGGTGACGCCGAGATCGGCCAGCGCCTCGGCGAAGGGCAGCAGACCCGTCTTGTCGTAGACCGAGATGAGGGCGCGGCGGACGCCGACCCAGCCCTCGGCATCGGCCGGCTCGGATCTGCTGGGGGGCGGCATCCCCACCTGCTCCTCAACGAGGGTGGCCAGCACCTGGGGGTAGAGCCGGTGCTCGACCGCCTTGATGCGCTCGTGCAGGGCGTCTTCATCGTCGCCCGGCAGCACGGGCACGGGCTCCTGGGCCAGAATCGGGCCGTCGTCCACTTCGAGCGTGGCGATGTGGATGGTGCATCCGGTGACCTTTACCCCGGCGGCCAGCGCGTCGGGCACCGCGTGGGCGCCGCGGAACGCCGGAAGGAGGCTCGGGTGCGTGTTGACCACCTTGCCGGGAAAGGCCTCGAAGATCGGCTCGGCCAGCACCGTCATGAACCCGGCCATGGCGACGACGTCGACCTCCCGGGCCACGAGGGCCTCGGTGATGGCGCGGGTGAAGGCGTCCCGATTGGGCAGGTAGCCGGCCCGATCCACCACCACGGTCGGGATCCCGGCCGCCTCAGCCCGCTCCAGGGCGCCGGCACCGGGGCGGTCGGTCACCACGACCGCCACCGGCAACCCCGCGTCGATGATCGCCTGCAGATTGGTGCCGCTCCCCGAAGCGAGCACGCCGAACTTCACGCCCATCCGATCCTCCAGCCCGAGCCCAACTCTGCGCTCACGCTAGCTTCCGGCCCATGGCTGACGAATCAGAGATCCGGCTCGATGTCGACGGCCACGTGGCCGTCATCACCCTGTGCGCCCCGGACCGGCGCAACGCCCTCACCCCGGCCATGGCCGGCGACCTGGTGGCCATCTGCGACGAGATCGACGCCAACGCCCTGGTGGGTGCGGTGGTCGTCTGCGGGGAGGGCGGGTACTTCTGCGCGGGCGCCCACCGGGACACGTTGTCCGGGGTCGGTGCCGACCCGCTGGCGGAACCGGCCTACACCAATCTGGGCATCGTCTACCGGTCCTTCGCCCGGGTGGGCGAACTCGAGGCGCCGGTGGTGGCCGCCGTCCGCGGCGGCGCCGTCGGGGCGGGCGTGAACCTGGCCCTCGCCGCCGACCTGCGGATCGTGGCCGACGACGCCCGGATCCTGGCCGGGTTCTCCCGGATCGGCCTGCACCCCGGCGGGGGCTTCTTCGTCCTGTCGGGCCGGACGGCCGGCCGGGAAGCGACGGCGGCTCTGGGCCTCTTCGGCTGCGAGGTCGACGGGCGCCGGGCGGTCGAGCTCGGCCTGGCCTGGGAAGCCCTGCCCGACGCGGAGGTGGAGGGCCGGGCGCGGGAGCTGGCC
>CAZCVW010000133.1:0-8625 GCA_964502185.1 uncultured Burkholderiales bacterium | reverse complement strand
GTCACCTCGCCGTCGGCGGTGACGGCGGCGACGCCGTCGGCGATGAGCGTGTAGCCCCCCGGCTCCGACGGCGGCCAGAGCAGGCTGACGGCGGGGCGGTCGGCCACGTTGGCGGCGGTGCGCCGTCCAGCGCCCATGGACAGCCGGCCGTCATCGCTCCAACGGAGCACCACCGTAACGGCGTGGGGCCGCCCATCTTCCGACGTGGTGAGGAGGTAGGCGACCGGAAAGCGGCCGGCTTCCTCCCGGAGGCGCTCGATGGCGACAGGGATGCTCACAGCCGGGAACCTAACTGACGAGAGCCGAGTCGCCGAATCTCGGCAGACCCCTAACTGGCCGCCATGGAGGCGATGCCCCAGATCATGATGATGAACCCCATGAGGGCGTAGCCCGCCGTGCGGGCGAGGGGGGGCTGGGTCACCGTGCCGTCCTGGTTGGCCTCCGCATCCTCGGCGCCGTCACCGAGGGAGGCGTTGGGACGACGCCGGATCAGAGCCAGGACGTTGCCGAGGAAGAGGGCGGCGCCGAGCGCCACCAGCAGCTCCCGCAGGACCTCGTCATAGAAATCCACTTCTCGCACCTCCCCCGAGTCCCGCCCGCGACATCGCCGGGCAATGCTAGAGACGGATCCGCTCCCGCCAGGTCTCGGTCAGGACGGCGTCACCGTGGACCTCCAGCCCGTCGGTACCGGCCCGGTTGTAGATGAACAGCTCCAGCGCCCCGGCCGGCCCCCGCACGGCGACGTCGCCCTTGCCGTGTTCCCGCCCTACCTCCAGCTGCCCGCCGGCGAAGGTGGGCGTCCATTCGCCCGGGGTGTCGGTGGCGTGGAAGTGGTAGCTGGCGTCCAAGCCGTCGAAGATGTCCGCCCGCCGGCGGGGCAGGAAGCTGAGCATCTGCATGTACTCCTCGATGCCGTCGGCAGCCAGCTCCGGCGGTTCCACGGAGCTGGCGATCCCGGCCGCCGACTCGGCATCGGCCCGGTGGATCACGAACTCGTGGGCCATCCGCCGGTGCCAGAACGTGGCCGGCCCGGGCGCACCCGCCCAGTTCCACACCAGGTCGTCCTCGCCGACACTGCGCAGGAGCCCGAGGAGGCGGTCGGAGCCCTCCTCCATCCAGGCGGCCGGGTCCGACTCGTCGACGGTGAACTTCGGGAAGCCAGGAAACTTCTGGGCCCGGCTCTCGATGATCCCGCTCACGAAGCGGTGGACGCCGCCCATGTGGGCGACGAGGTCGGACACCTTCCACTCCGGACACGTCGGCACAGGCGCGTCAAAACCCGCTGCCCGGACGGCCGCCGCCATCTGCCTCGAGTTCTCCGCCACCGCGTCGAGCCACATCGTGGTGTCCACCGCCGCCCCCTCCGCTTCAGTCTTGGCCCTTCCAACAACCCTACGTCCGGGCCATGTTGGCGAACTTGGTGAGGTGCTCGAGGAAGGCGAGGCGGATCTTGCCGGTCGGCCCGTTCCGGTGCTTGGCCACGATCACCTCGGCCGTGCCCTTTTCGTTGGAATCCGGATTGTAGGAGTCGTCCCGGTAGATGAAGCAGACGACGTCGGCGTCCTGCTCGATGCTGTTGTGGGCCACGACACCGTTGGCGATGAAGTTGTGCGTCCCGAGCACGGTGCCGTCGAAGACGTCCTCCTCGCCCAGGGGTTCGATCTCGACGATCGCATCCCAGGCGACCTCGGTTGACCGGAGCAGAAGCCCGTCGGGCGACGGCTCCAGGAACGCGCCGGCCGGTGCCAGCCCTGGGCCGGCTGCACCACGGGAGCCAGCACCAGGGGAGTCAGCACCAGGGGAGCCGGGACCGGCGCCGGCCAGGGCCAGGATGCGCCGCCGGCTGGGGGACACCGGCCCGTAGTCGCGGGGAACAGCGAGCCCGGTACCCACCCGCAGGGCGCCGAGCGGCTCCCAACCTCCGACGGTGCGGAATCGGTGGTTGGCCGTTGCCCGCAGCTCCCGGCCGGACGCCAGCTTGAGGCGGTAGACCGGCTTCCGGCCGCTCGGGAAGGCGCGGGTGAGCGTGGCCGGCGCCAACCGCCAGTCGGCCGACAGGCTCCACACCGGGACGTCACGGGCCCCCGACGCCACGAGCTCGCCGAGGGTGACCTCGGCGTCGGTGTCGGCCCGCAGCAGCCGGGTGTCGGCCGTGAGGCAACCCGACTCGCGCAGGTCGGCCAGCATCGGCCGCTTGTCCTGGCGGTATTCGAGGGACCGGTTCAGCTGCGAGAGGGCCATCACCGGTGTCTCGAGGTCGCGGGCCAGGATCTTGAGGCCCCGGGACAGCTCCGACACCTCGACCTGGCGGTTCTCGGCCCGGCGGGTGGTGCTCATCAGCTGCAGGTAGTCGACGACGATGAGGCCGAGTTCGCCGTAGCGGGCCTTGAGACGCCGGCCCTTGGCCCGCATCTCCATCACGGTGAGGTGCGGGTTGTCGTCGATGAAGAAGGGGGCCTCGGCCAGCCGGCCGACGGCGTGGCTGATGCGGGTCCAGTCGCCCTCGGGGATCCGGCCGGTGCGCAACAGCCGGGCGTTGACGCCCGCCTCGGAGGCCAGCATGCGCTGGGTCAACTCCAGGTAGCCCATTTCCATCGAGAAGAAGATCACGGGCTTGCGGGTTTCGAGGGCCACGTGGGTGGCGGCCCCCAGGGCGAAGCTCGTCTTCCCCTGGCCCGGGCGGGCGGCCACGATGTACAGCGCCGAAGGCTGCAGGCCGAGGAGGAGGTCGTCGAGGTCGACGAAGCCGGTGGGCGATCCCCGCACGACCCCGTCGCTCTCGAACAGCGCCTCGAGGGCCTCCAGGCTCTCCTGCAGCGCCGGGTAGATGGCCATGAGCGAATTCGACACCCGCCGCTCGGCCACCTCGAAGACCAGGGTCTCGGCCTGGTCGAGCGTGGCCGACACGTCGTCGGGCATGTCGTAGCCCATCTCGGAGATCTCGCCGGCCACGGAGATCAGCCGTCGGAGCAGGGCGTGCTCCTCGACGATGCGGGCGTAATGGGCGGCGTTGGCCGCCGCCGGCGTGCTCGCCTGGATCCCCAGGATCACGCTCTTGCCGCCCAGGGGCTCGAGCAGGCCCGCCCGGCGCAGCTCCTCGGCCACCGTGACGGGGTCGACGGGCTCGCCCTGGCCGTAGAGCGCCAGGATCGCCTCGAAGAGGTGCCCGTGGGCGGGCTTGTAGAAGTCCTCCGGACGGACCATCTCCACCGCCGTGGCGATGGCGTCCTTGGACAGGAGCATGGCGCCGAGCAGCGACTCCTCGGCCTCCAGGTTGTGGGGCGGGACACGCCCCGCCGCGCCACCGCCCGATGACCGTTGCTGCCGCGCTTCGCTGATGGACTGCACCACTGCGCCCGCCTCTGTGTCCGCCCCTGTGTCCATCCCTCGGGGGAAGGGGCCATCGTCGCCCTTCCACCCTGTGGGTAGGAAGAGGGAAAACCCTGTGGATTTCGAAGGGGTTTATCCACAGGCCATCCTCAAGTCCAAACGTATGTTCGGATTTTGACCCGCGCGGAAGGGACCGTCAAGGCCCCGGCCCGAAACCGGAACGGACTACTGCGACACGACCTCCACGGTGAGCACGGGGCTCACATCGGCATGGAGCCGGATGGCGACCTCGTGGACACCGAGCGTCTTGATGGGCTCGTCGAGCTGGAGCTTGCGCCGGTCGACCTGGATGCCCGTCTGAGCCTCGAGCGCCTCGACGACGTCGGCCGAGGTGACCGACCCGAAGAGTCGGCCACCCTCCCCGGCCCGAGCAGTGATCTCCACCCGCTTGGCCGCCAGCTGGCGAGCGATCGCCTCGGCGCCCTCGCGCTCCTTGGTGTCACGGACCGAACGGGCGCGCTGCATGCCCTCGGCCTGGCGCGTCACGCCACGGGTGGCCTTCATGGCCAGGCCCTTGGGCACGAGGTAGTTGCGGGCGAACCCGTCGGCCACTTCCACCATGTCGCCCTTGCGGCCGAGGTTGGCCACGTCGGAGCGGAGCACGATCTTCACTGCGATCCTCCCAATACCCTTCAGCTAGAACGGTTCGTCGCCGAACCCGTCGTCAGCCGGTGCCTCGGCCGCCGGACGGCCGTAGCCGCCCCCGCCGTTGCCCCCGTTGCCCCCGCCGCCTCCGCCGCCCTGCTGGTCACCGGGGCCGCGGCGCTCGGTCTTCTCGACGACGGCCGTGGCCCAGCGCAGGCTGGGGGCCACCTCGTCGGCAATGATCTCGGTGGCGTAGCGCTTCTCGCCTTCCTTTTCCCAGCTGCGCTGCTCGAGGCGCCCGCTCACGATGACGCGGGCCCCCTTTTTGATCGAGTTGCTCACGTTCTCCGCCAGCTCCTGCCAGCAGACGACGTCGAAGAAGCTCGTCTGCTCCTTCCACTCGCCGCTCTGCTTGTCTTTCCAGCTGCGGTTGACGGCTACGCCGAGCCGGGCCTGAGCGGCCCCGTTCGGGGTGAAGCGCAGCTCCGGGTCGCGGGTGACGTTCCCGATAACGGTGATGTTGTTCCCAGTCGACATGTTCGGTCTCCCTGTTTACGCTTCCGCCCCAGTCTTGGCGGGCGCATTCCTGGCCTTGATGACCTCGTCGGGAATGCGCACCACCTTGTGGCGCAGAACCTCGTCGGCAAGGGAGAGGGTCCGGTGCAGTTCCTCCATCACCCCGGGCTCGGCCTTCGCCTCGAGGACCACGTAGTAGCCCTCCATGCGCTTGCGGAGCTCATAGGCGAAGCGGCGCTTGCCCCAGCGATCGGCACGACCGGGTTCTCCGCCTCGGGTGCGGATGAACTCGGCGTAACGGTCGATGGCGGCCCGGATCGTCTCCTCTTCCAGGCTCGCATCGAAGATGAACATGACCTCGTACGGCCTCATGGCCGCAACACCTCCTGTGGGCCGCAGGTGGGCCTGCGGGCTCCCCCGAAAGAGGGAGCAGGAACGGTGGGGAAGTGGATCAGCCCGGTCCGCCTCAGATAGAGAACAGCCGGGCCACCCCCGTGGAGTCGAGGCAGGTTAGCAGTTTCGATGTCGCCCATCGCCTCGGAGAATACGGAGAGGGTGTGACACTAACTCCTGGCTAGGTGGGGCAGGTCAGCACGAGGTTGCCCTCGGGGAGCTGGCCCTTCGCCACCTCGAGGGCGTTCTTGAACGGTGCCCGTGACGTGTACGTCGGGCAGCTCACCGAGCCCGCCGGGCAGGGTTCCATGTCCTGGGCATCGACTCTCAGGCCCGCCTCGTCGTAGAACCCGATCGTGAGCGGGAACTTGACCTCGGACATGGTGAAGCCGCGGGTTCCCATCGAGTCGAAGACGAACACCATGCCGCGGTAGTTCCCGAGGTTGTCCCGGTGCTTGAGCCCCTGGGCCCGTTCCTCTGGAGTGTCGGCCACCTGCACGTCGAGGCACTGGGCCCCGACGGCGACGCGGCCGTCCTCGAACGTGGCGCCGGCGACGGTGGTGGACGTCTCGTCGGCGAAGGAGGGGTTGTCGGGCAGGTTGGCGCCCCAGTTCAGCACCAGGACCAGCACGGCCACGAAGGCCAGGCCGACGATCCACCCCTTGAAGACCTTGCTGACCCCGACGGCGAGATCGACGGGCCCCGCCTTGGGCTCCTCGCTCCCCGAACTCACGCTCCGACTGCCTGATACAACCCGGGTACCTCCTCGGCGAACCGGTAACTCTCCGCCTCTGAAGGGTACCGCCCATTGCGCACGTCGTCGGCGAAAGCGGCCACGGCGGCGGTGGCGTCCTCCCGCAGCGAGGCGTAACGGCGCACGAACTTCGGCGCCCGTTTCCCACCCAGGCCGAGCAGGTCGTGGAACACGAGCACCTGCCCGTCGCACGAGCCTCCGGCACCGATCCCGATGGTGGGGACGGGCACCGCCTCGGTGACCATCCGCGCCACCGCGTCGGGCACGCACTCCAGCACGATGCAGAAGCAGCCGGCCTCGGCCAGGGCGACGGCGTCGTCGAGCAGGGCCCTCGCCGCGTCGAACTCCTTGGCCTGCACCTTGTAGCCGCCGAGGGCGTGGACGGACTGCGGCGTGAGGCCGAGGTGGCCCATGACCGGGATCTCGGTGTCGATGATCGACCGGATGGAGTCGAGGCGCTTGCGGCCCCCCTCCAGCTTCACGGCGCCGGCCCCGGCCCGGACGAGGGCGGCGGCGTTGCGGACGGTGTCCTCGCGGGACACGTGGAAGCTCATCCACGGCATGTCGGCCACCACCAGGGCAGCCGGCTTGGCCCGGGCCACGGCGCCGACGTGGTGGGCCATGTCGTCCACCGTCACCGACAGCGTGTCGTCGTACCCGAGCACGACCATGGCGACGCTGTCGCCGACCAGGATGATGTCGGCCCCGGCGTCGTCCACGATGCGCGCCGAGGGCGCGTCGTAGGCCGTCACCATGACGAGCGGAGTCCCGTCGCCCTTGCGGGCACGAATGGCGGGAGCGGCAAGAGCGGCCATCTCGACCTCCTCCGTCCGGGGCACGGTCGGCTCCCGGCGGCAATCGCAGTGTACCTGCGGGCGGGCGATAGATTCGCAGCACAGTGAACCGGTCCTGCGAGAGCTGCGGCAACCCCGACGACGAGATGGTCCTCGTCCAGCGCGTCTACGCCGACCCGAACCGCCCCGAGGTGCCCGAGCGGGTGGAGGACACCGCCGAACTCTGGTGCCTCTCCTGCGCCTCCCAGTACCCCCACCAACCCGCCGACGGGGAGAGCGGGTAGCTACCTACCCCGCGTTGCGGCGGCCCAGGAGGTAGCTGCGGGTGAGGTGGTTCCAGGAGCACTCGGTGCAGACCTCGACGACGTAGCAGGCGAACTCGTCGCAGGTGCGGTCGAGGCGGTCGAGCTCGTTCTCGCTGGTCACGCAGCGGCCGTTGGCCGCCTTCAGCCCGTCGCCGTAGACGTAGGAGACGAGGCGCAGCTTCACCTTTTCGCAGATGGGGCAGTCGTGCGTCGTTGCCTCGCCCAGGTTGCGGGCGGCCCGGAGCAGCTCCGGATGGGCGTCGCAGAGGTCACTCTTGCGCAGCCGACCACGCCGCCAGTCCCGAAGGACTGCTCGGCGGGCTAGCCGGTAGTCGATCTGACGCCGCATCAAGATCGAGTGTACCGACGCCGCAAAGGCATGCGGCCGGCATGCGGCCATTGTGCGATTGCGCCGAATGTTTGACATCTCGAGGTCTCGGTGTAACTTCAGTCGATATATCGAGTCGATATATCGAGTGAGTGTTTTCGACAGTCAGTTTTTGACCGCGGAATGGGAGGACGGGATGCGGCGAGAGGGGGCGGTGCTCGAACTGGCGATCCTCGGCCTGCTCAAGGAGCTCCCCCTCCACGGGTACGAGCTCAAGAAGCGGCTGAACGACACCCTCGGCCACTGGGGCGTGTCCTACGGGTCGCTGTACCCGGCGCTGGCCCGGCTCGAGAAGGTCGGGGCCATCGAGGTCGTCAACCCGGTCCCGACCCCGGCTGCGCCCATGCCGGCCACCGGCTCCATCAGCGGTGAGGCGGCCGCCGCCCGGCTCCGCCGCCTGCCCCTCAAGCGAGCCCACGGAGAGGGAGGCGGCCGCACCCGCAAGGCCTACCAACTGGCGGCCAAGGGCCAGGAGCTCTTCGCCGAGTTGCTCCGGGCGGACACGGGCCCCGGCGTCGACGAGGACCGGGCCTTCGCCCTCAAGCTGGCCTTCTGCCGCCACCTCGAGCCGACGGCCCGGCTGGAGCTGCTCCAGCGCCGCCGCACCCATCTGGCCGCCAAGCTGGCCCGGGGCACCGAAGCACTCGCCGCCGTCGGGCGCGGTGGCCGAGGCCGGATCACCGACCGCTACACGAAAGCCCTCATCGAACACGACACCAACGCCGCCGAGCGCGACCTCGAGTGGGTCGACTCGCTGATCGAGCAGGAGCAGAACACCTCGTGGGAAGCCACGCCGCCAACCGCCCAACTGCAGGGAGGAAACTCGTGAGCCGTATCCGTGTCGCTATCGCCGGCGTGGGGAACTGCGCCAGCAGCCTCGTGCAAGGCATCGAGTACTACCGGGACGCCAACCCGGACGACTCGGTGCCCGGCCTGATGCACGTCGAGCTGGGGGGATACCACGTGGGCGACGTCGACTTCGTCACCGCCTTCGACGTCGACGCCACCAAGGTGGGCGAAGACCTCGGCAAGGGAATCTTCCGCGGTCAGAACAACACGGTGCGCTTCGCCGAGGTCCCGGCGCTCGGCGTCGAGATCCTGCGGGGCCCGACCTTCGACGGGTGGGGCACCTACTACCGCCAGACCTGCGAGGAGTCGCCCGCTCCCCCGGTCAACGTGGCCGAGGAGCTGAAGCGCTCCGGGGCCGACGTCCTCGTGTCCTATCTCCCGGTCGGTTCCGAGGAAGCCCAGCGCCACTACGCCTCGGCCTGCCTCGAGGTCGGCGTCGCCTTCATCAACTGCATCCCGGTGTTCATCGCCTCGGACCCGGTGTGGGCCCAGAAGTTCACCGACGCCGGCGTGCCGATCGTCGGCGACGACATCAAGAGCCAGGTGGGCGCCACCATCGTCCACCGGATCCTGGCCCGCCTCTTCGAGGACCGGGGCATGGTGCTCGACCGCACCTACCAGCTGAACGTCGGCGGCAACATGGACTTCAAG
>CAZCVW010000132.1:0-8628 GCA_964502185.1 uncultured Burkholderiales bacterium | reverse complement strand
CTCGATACTGACTCGGCAAGACACTGACGGTTGCGTCAGATCTGGGCCATGATGGAGGCACGATGGCGGGCCCCAAAGCCACGGTGGAGACAGCAGCAACGGTGGAGGGGGGACGGCGCCCTCGGCAGGGCGGCGACCCCGACCTGCTGTCGATCGGCCAGCTCGCCGCCCTCACCGGCGTCTCCAGCCGGACGATCCGCTACTACGAGGAGCTGGGGATCCTGCCCCAGCCCCGGCGCTCCCCCGGCGGCACCCGCAAGTACTCCCGGGACTACCGCTTCTACGTCGAAGGCGCCCTCGCCCTGAAGGAACTCGGCTTCCGGCTCAAGGAGATCGAGCTGATCGGGCGGGTGGCCCTCGGCCAGCCCGTCTCGGCCGAGCAGCGGGCCCAGATCGCCGAGCTCGTCCGGGAGAACATGCAGACCCTCGAGCACAAGATCAAAGTGCTCAACCGCCTCCGCGACGTCCTCCTCGAGGAGGACGAGGAGGTAGAGGGCGGCGGCACCGGCCCAGCCACCCGCCTCGCCGACATCCTCGGCGTGCCCGCCTCCTAGCCAGCCCTGGTCGTCCTACGGCGGCTTGGCCGACGGGAGCTAGTGCTTCCTGACTGACTCGACCTTTTCTTTGGCCTTGGCTGTCAGTTCGGCGCCGACGGCCTTCTCGGCGAACTCCTTCGCCTTGTCGGCGATGTCGACCTCGCGTATCTTCTCGGCGGCCAGTTCGGCGGCCTGGCGGGCCCGCTCGGCCCACTGGGGAGCCTGCTCCCGGGCCTTCTGGCCGGCCCGGGTGGCCTCTTCTCCCGCCTTGGACAGCCCGTCGAGCACCATCCCGGCGGCGACGCCGGTCATGCCACCGACAATGAGTCCCTTCCACACGTTGCGCATAGCCCTGATCGTGCCCGTCGGGCTCCTCCTGGAAACATCTGCCGTCCGAGTCCGAGGCCCCCGGGTGACTGTCACGCCGTGTTCCCGCCGCGCTACGAGCCCGTAGAGGGCCCTCTACCGGGCTCTGCGGTCCGCCGCTACGAACCGGCGGGCGACCGCTTCCGCGTGATCATCTCCAACAGGGCGATACCGAGGGCGATGATGGCGACGAAGAGCGCGACCATGCCCCACTCCAGATCCGCCGGCTTGGGCGACGACGAAGACGCCGCCTCGGCCTCCACCTCGGCCGCGGCATCGTCGGTGGCGGCACCGTTGGAGGATGCATCGTCATCGCCGGCCATGGCGGCTGCGCCATGGGCGTCGCCATCACCCTCGCCGGCCACCAGCGTCAGGACCGGGGCGGGGTGCTCGGGCTCCTCGCCGTCGGCCCCCGCCTCCTCGATCCAGGAGACGACCTCACCGTCGGCGTAGGTCTGCACCGTCTTGAAGACCAACTCGTCGGCGTCGTCGGGCAGCGGGCCGACCGACACCTCGAACTCCTGGAACTCGCCCGGGTTGATGACCGATCCGTCCCACGTGATCTTGGAGACCGTCTCGGTGGTCTCTTCGCCCTCGTCGTTCTTCACCGGCGTGGCGAGCTTGGTGCGCTCCACCGTGGCCTTCCAGCCGGGGGTGGGCCGCACGCTGACCGAGCGCAGCGGGTGGTCGGCGGGGAACAGCACCGACAGCTTGGTCGTCCCCGAGTCGTCTCGTTCGTTGGGGACGCGGAGGGCGATCTTGGTGTAGCCGCCCTTGGCCGCTTCTCTGGGATTGACGGTCACGTGTGCATGGGCCGGTGTGGCGAGCGCCATCACCAGCAGCGCCACAAGCGCGAGGCGACGGGTCATGATGTGTCCCTCCTGATCTTGCCGAACCCCCTGCACCCCGCACTGTATCGACGCCGCTTGCTCTCGGCACTCTCAGTAGTCTCCTGCGACCCCCGACCCCCGACCCCCCACACTTGACCGGAGAAGCACCACGGACGATCTGACCGAGCTCCTGCTGGAGGCCCAGGACGGCGACCGCCTGGCGCTCTCCGCCTGGATCCGGGCCACCCAGGCCGAGGTCTGGCGTCTCTGCGCGCAGCTCGTCAGCCGCGAGCTGGCCGACGACGTGACCCAGGAGGTGTACCTGCGGGCCTACCGGGCCCTGCCGTCCTTCCGGGGGGAATCCAGCGGCCGCACCTGGCTCCTCTCCATCGCCCGGCGGACCTGCGCGGATGCCGTTCGGGACCTGCGCCGCCGCCGGCGGCTGGCCGTCCGCCTCGAGCGCCCTGCCCAACTGGTGGAGGGGGTTCTGCCCGATCCGGCCCGGGCGGTCGACGTGGAGGCGCTGCTCTCCAGGTTGGAGCCCGATCGGCGGACCGCCTTCGTCCTCACCCAGGTGCTGGGCCTCTCCTACCTGGAGGCGGCCGAGGTGTGCGGTTGCCCGGTCGGGACGATCCGCTCCCGGGTGGCCCGGGCCCGCGCCGAGCTCGTGGAACGGTTGGCCGACGCCACCGGTTCGTGAGCACCGCTCCTAGACTCCCCGCCGTGCGCAATCCGGCTCGTGCCCTCCTCCTGGCCTTTGGGATGGTGATCGCCTCGGCGACACCTGCGTCCGCCCACGCCCTCGACGGCGCCGGCCCCACCAACTTCCGGACGCGGATCAAGACCCTGGAACCGCCGACCCCGGGCATCGAGGTCAACGCCGTGGAAGCCGGGAGCCGGATCGAACTCAAGAACGTGAGCGACACCGAGGTGGTCGTCATCGGCTACGCCAAGGAGCCGTACCTGCGGGTCGGCCCGGACGGAGTCTTCGAGAACACCCGCTCCCCCGCCACCTACCTCAACTCCTCCCGCATCCCGACCGGGGAACTCCCGCCACAGGCCGACAGCACCGGGAAGGCCGCCCCCGAGTGGCGCAAGGTGTCGTCCGCCTCCAGCTTTCGCTGGCACGACCACCGGACCCACTGGATGGGCAACAACGACCCGCCCGCCGTCCGGAGGGCACCCGACAAGACGCACGTGATCTTCCCGTCCTTCTCGGTACCCCTGCGCGTCGGTGGCGTCGACGGCTCCGAGGTGCTCGTCAAGGGCGACCTGACCTGGGTGCCCGGCCCGTCCTCGGTGCCCTGGCTGGCCCTGGCGGCCGTGGCCGGCGTCGCCCTGGCGGTGCTGGCCGGGCCCAGGGGTGGGCAGGCATCGTCGGCCGTGATCATCGCCGTGCTGGTCGCCCTGGTGGCGTTGGACGCCGTCCGCCTCGCCGGTCTCGCCGCCGAGTCCGACAAGTCGATCGTCTCCGCCTTGAGCGCCAATCTGCTGGCCATCGGATCGTGGTTGGCGGCCGGCCTGGCTGTCTGGCGGCTCCTGGTGGAGGACACCCGTACCGCCCTTCCGCTGGCCGCCCTGGCCGGGCTCTTCTTCGCTTTCGGCGGGGCGCTCGACCTGAGCATCCTGTCCCGCTCGCAGCTCCCCACGGTGAGCCCCGCCTGGTTCGCCCGCCTGGCCGTCTCCGCCGTCCTCGGCCTCGGCCTCGGCCTCGCCGGCGCCGCCGCCACCCGCCTCACCACCGCCCCCAGCACCCCCATCGCCTAGCCCACCACCTCGGCGATCACGGGGCGGTGGTCGCTCATGGGGGTGTCGGGGGTCTCGGCCGACACCACTTCCAGGCCGTGGACGGCGATGTAGTCGATGCGGGAGCGCGGCTCGGCGGCGGGGAAGGTCGGGCCGGTCGGCGCCACCTGGTACCCGGCGGCGATCAGGGTCGGTTCGGCCCGCTCGGGGCGGAGGTTCAGGTCGCCGAGCACCAGCCGGGGTGACGGCCGGTGCCCGAGCCGGTCGAGCACCACCTCGAGCTGGACCACGCCCTCGCCCTGGCGGAACGACAGGTGGGTGGCGGCCACCGACAGGCGCTCGCCCCCCTCCAGCTCGAGGCCGGCCAGGATGGCCACCCGGTACTCCCCGTTGGCCGGTTGAGGGAGGCCGATGACCTCGACGTCGGAGAACGTGCCCCGGCACAGCAGGGCGTTGCCGTAGCGGTGGACGAGGAGCTTGCGGGCCGCTTCCCCGAACGTGGCCCGCAGCCCGCTGGCCCGGGCGACCAGGCGCATCTGGTCGGCGAAGCGGGACCGGGGCGAGAACCGGTCGACCTCCTGGAGGGCGAGCACGTCGGCGCCGAAACCGGCGCAGGTCTCGGCCAGCCGCCCCCGGCCCACCCGGCCGTGGCGGTCCGTGCCGTGTTTGATGTTGAAAGTGACGACTTTCAATTGTCGAACCCCGGTCTCAATCGTCGAGTCCCGGTCGGCCGCGGCCCCGCTTGATCTCACCGCGGCGGCGCTTCGACTCCACCCGCTCCCGTTGCGATGACCTGGTCGGGGCGGTCGGCCGGCGGGGTCGGTCCACGTGCAGCGCCCCGGCCAGGCGTTCCCGGAGCCGCTCCAGCGCCAGCGCCCGGTTCCGGGCCTGGGACCGTTCGTCGGACGCCACCACCCGCACCTCGGGACCGAGCCGCTCCACCAGCCGGGCCTTCTGGCGGGGGCCCAGCGAGGGCGACCCGGCCACGTCGAAGCGAACCTCCGCCTTGGTGTTGGAGGTGTTGGCGTGCTGCCCGCCGGGGCCGCCGCTGGCCGAGAAGCGCCACTCGAGCTCGTCGTACCGGATGACGCACGTCGGCGTGATGCGGAAGTAATCAGGGTCCACTAGCGCGGCTCCATCAACGAACCGTATCCGTGCGCAGCTCCTCGGCCAGGCTGTCGACCACGTCGACGAGGCTCGCGCCACCCTCCACCAGGCGGCGTTGGCGCACGTAGCTCGGGCCGCGCTCTAGGATGCCGGTCACGCCGGCCAGTTCCTCCGCGCAGCCGAGCCGCTTGGCCACCGGCGCCAGTTCCTCTACCACCTCGGCGATGGCCACCCGCAGCGGAGTGAGGGCCCCGGTCTCGTCCACGATGATCTCGGCGTCGAGCCCGTGGCGGGCGGCCCGCCACTTGTTCTCCCGCACGATCCACGCCCGGGGGCACGGCGGCGTGTAACCCCGGTCGATGAGCGTGTCGTGCCACTCCACCAGGCACTGGCTGAGGGCCGCCACCCCGGCGATCTCCGACAGGGTGGGGATCCCGTCGCAGATCCGCAGCTCGATCGTGCCGAAGTTGGGGTGGGGCCGGATGTCCCACCACACCTCGCGGATCGAGCGGATCGTCCCCGCCGCGATCAGCGTGGTCATGAACGCCTCGAACTCCTCCCACCGCCCGAACTGCTCGGGTAGCCCGGCCGTCGGCAACGCTTCGAACACCTTGGAGCGGACGGAGGCGAGGCCGGTGTCCCGCCCGATCCAGTACGGGCTCGAGGCCGAGAGCGCCAGGAAGTGCGGTATGTAGGCGGACAGGGCGTTGGCGATGGTGATCGCCTTCTCCTCCGAACGCACGCCCACGTGGGTGTGGATCCCGAAGATGGCCAGGCGCCGCGCCGGCCACTGCATCTCGCCCACGAGTCGCTCGTAACGCGGGTTCGGCGTAACTCTCTGGGTACTCCAGTGGGTGAAGGGATGCGTCCCCGCGCACAGCAGGGCGAGCCCTACTTCCTCGGCGGCGGGGGCGACTTCGGCCAGGGTGGTGGCCAGGTCGGCTTTCGCTTCCCCCACCGTTTCGCACACGCCGGTGATGATCTCGAGGGTCGAGTCGAACAGTTCGTGTTTGACCTTGGGGTGGTCGCCCGACGGCTCGTGCTTCGCCAGCCGGGCGAGCACCTCCGACGCGCCGCTGCGCAGTTCACGGGTGGAGCGGTCGACGAGCTGAAGTTCGACTTCGACCCCCAGAGTCGCTCGTTCCGAGGCCCGGAATTCGATGGCCACACATCCTCCTACCTCTGTTTCTACTTCTGGCGGCCCGTGAGCGTTCATCCAGCCGAAACACTTCAGTGATGGTGGAGAAACAACGTGACGCCATTCTGTCGCCGACCACAGAAGGGAGGCCGGATGGACAGCGGGAACACCGCTTGGGTACTGGCGTCTTGCGCGCTGGTCTTATTCATGACACCAGGGCTGGCGTTCTTCTACGCCGGGATGGTGCGCTCGAAGAACGTGCTCGGGATGCTCATGCAGAACTTCTTCTCCATGGGCTTGGTGAGCGTGCTCTGGGCGCTCGTGGGCTTCAGCCTGGCCTTCGGCGACGGCGGCAAGTTCATCGGCGACTTCAGCCACGTCGGCCTGAAGGGACTCGGCGCCGTCGACGCCATCATTCCCGGCTTCATCGGGGATGACGGCACGTCAGCGCTCACCATTCCGGCGATCCTGTTCGTCACGTTCCAATTGATGTTCGCCATCATCACCCCGGCGCTGATCACCGGCGCCACCGCCGACCGTATGAAGTTCAAGGGTTGGGTCCTGTTCCTCGGCGGGTGGCTCCTCCTGGTGTATTCCCCGGTCGCCCACTGGGTGTTCTCCCCCACCGGCTGGCTTTTTGATCTCGGCGCGCTGGACTTCGCCGGGGGCACGGTGGTGCACATCAACGCCGGCATCGCCGCCCTCGTGGTGATCCTGGTGCTGGGTAAGCGGAAGGGCTGGCCGGGCGAGGCGATGCCGCCCCACAGCCTGCCGCTGACGCTGCTCGGGACCGGCATCCTGTGGTTCGGTTGGTTCGGGTTCAACGCCGGCTCGGCGCTGGCCGCCGACGGCATCGCCGCCCAAGCCTTCCTCAACACCAACAATGCGGCGGCGGCGGCCATGCTCGGCTGGCTCATCGTCGAGAAACTCAAGGGCGGGCACGCCACCACGCTGGGCGCGGCGTCGGGGGCCGTCGCCGGTCTCGTCGCCATCACGCCCTGCGCCGGCTTCGTCGGCGGTGTCGCCCCGCTCGTCATCGGATTCGTGGCCGGCGTGGTCTGTTTCCTCGCCATCCAACTCAAGTTCAAGTTCGGCTATGACGACGCTCTCGACGTCGTCGCCGTCCACCTGGTCGGCGGGATCATCGGCTCGCTGCTGCTCGGCTTCTTCGCCGACGTGAGCATCAACCCGGCCGGCGCGGACGGCGCCTTCTTCGGCGGTGGCATGGAGTTGCTCGGCAAGCAGGCCGCGGCGGTGGGAGCGACGCTGGCCTGGTCCGGTACGATCTCCTTCATCCTGGCCAAGGTGATCCAGGCGACCGTGGGCCTGCGGACGAGCGACGAGGAAGAAACTCAGGGCCTCGACCTCAGCCAGCACGCCGAGTCCGCCTACTCGCTCGGCGAATTCGGCAGCATGGGGAGGATCGGGTGAAACTCGTAACCGCCATCATCAAACCCTTCAAACTCGACGACGTGAAGGAAGCCTTGCGCAGCCTGAATGTCCAGGGGATGACGGTGTCCGAGGTCCAGGGTTTCGGACGCCAGCGGGGCCACACCGAGGTCTACCGGGGCACTGAGTACACGGTGGACTTCGTGCCCAAGGTGAAGGTCGAGGTCCTCTCGGACGACGGCGACGCCGACCGGGTGGCCGAAACCATCATCTCGGCCGCCCGCACCGACAAGATCGGTGACGGCAAGGTGTGGGTCACTCCGGTCGATCGGGTGTGGCGGATACGCACCGGCGAGATGGGCAAGGACGCGCTGTAGCCGGGAGTAAAGCGACGTGGGCAGGCACGAGCGGCGGCCATAGGATCCTCTGATGGTCCTTGGCCGCCGCCGTGCTGCTCCCCCAGAATCGCCAACACCAGGCTCGCCCGCACCGGAACCGGCGGCGTCGGGCACAGGTCCGTTGGTGGGCCAGGCGATCCGGGCCGACCGGGACGTCCTCCTGGCCGACCGGAGCCTCTCGGGCGCCGCCTTCTGCCGGGCCTACTCGGCCCGGGCCGACGCCTGGCTGGCGTCGCTCCTCGGGGACGAGCAAGGCGTCGCGCTCACCGCCGTGGGCGGTTACGGGCGCGGTGAACTCGCCCCCGGCAGCGACCTCGACGTCCTGCTCCTCCACGCCGGTCGCCCTCACTCCGGTAGCACGGACGTGCGCGCCATGGCCGCGCGAATCTGGTACCCGCTGTGGGACGCCGGCCTGAAGCTCGGCCACGCCGTGCGCACCCAGAAGGAAGCCCTGGCGCTGGCCGACTCGGATCTGGACACCGCCACGGCGCTGCTCACCACCCGGCACGTCGCGGGGGACACGACGCTCTCGGAGGATCTCGCCAGCCGGGCCGCGGCCCAGTGGCGGGCGCGCTCGGAGCGCTGGCTGGCCACCGTGGGGAAGGCCGTGGCCGAGCGGCACGAGAAGTACGGCGAGGTCGCCTTCCTGCTCGAGCCCGACCTCAAGGAAGGCCGGGGCGGCCTGCGGGACGTGCACGCCCAGCAGTGGGCGGAGACGGCCCGGCGCATCTTGTCCGAGGGCGACGAGGAGGCGTTGAGCCGCGCCTACGACGTGCTCCTGGCCGTCCGCGTCGCGCTCCACCGGCGGACGGGGAAGGCCTCCGACCGCCTCCTCCTCCAGGAGCAGGACGGGGTGGCCGAAGATCTCGGTTTCTCCGACGCCGACGCGCTCATGGCCGAAGTGGCGGCCTCCGCCCGCACCATTGCCTGGACGAGCGACGAGACATGGGACCGCATCGGGTCGTCCCTCAAGGGTCCCCGGGGGCGATCGGCTCCCGCCGACCGTCACGTGGGCGCCGGGCTGGTGCTGCGGGACGGCCTCATCGAATTGACCCCGGACGCCGACCCCGCCGGCGACCCCTCGCTGGTTTTGCGGGCGGCGGCCGCCGCCGCCGAGG
>CAZCVW010000131.1:0-8759 GCA_964502185.1 uncultured Burkholderiales bacterium | reverse complement strand
CGTACCCGTCGGCGTGACGGGCCGCCCGCAGGAACGACGGCCCGCTGCCTCCCCCCACGAGGAGCTCAGGACCGCCCGGCGTCGCCGGACGGGGGCCGATCCCGGCGTGCGGGCCGGTGCCCTCCCAGATGGCCCGCATGGTGGCCAGCTGCTCCGACAGGTGCCGGCCCCGGTTCCGCCACTCGGCCCCGGCGACTTCGTAGTCGTCGCGCCGGGCGCCGAGCGACACCCCGAGGGTGAGGCGGCCGGCGGAGAGCGCGTCGAGCGAGGCCGCCTGGGCGGCGAGGATGGCCGCGGGCCGCACGGGCCCTATGACCACCATGGTGACGAGCCGGATCCGCTCGGTGACCGCGGCCGCCGCCGAGAGGGCGACCAGCGGGTCGGTGCAGTCGTAGACCAACCGGTCGACCACCCCGAGGCTCGTGAACGGGCCCTCTTCGGCCTGACGGGCCCAGTCCAGAAGTTCCGGTCCGTGCCCGCCGGGCACGCTCGTCGGCAGTCCCACCCCTATACGCACGCCGTCATGCTGCCATGACCCCGGCCCGCCCGGCCGCCGAGGACGGGTTGCGATCGCGCGGAGCGCCGGCACGGACGCGGCCGCCCTCTGGGTGGCGGTGGCGCCGCGGCTAGTGGACGACCGCCCGTAGTCCGAGGTCGACCTCCGTCCCGGCGGGGTCGGCCAGTTCAGCGGCGAGCGGCGGCGATGATGGCGTCGGCCAGCTCCGGGCGGCAGATGATCAGATCCGGAAGGTAGGGCGGCGCCTGGTTGTAGACGAGCGGCGAACCGTCGAGCCGCGACGTGAACAGCCCGGCGGCCCGGGCCACCGCCACCGGGGCGGCCGAGTCCCACTCGTACTGGCCGCCGCCGTGCACGTAGAGCTCCGCCTCCCCCTGCACCACGGCCATGGCCTTGGCTCCCGCCGAACCCATGGGGACCAGCTCGCAGCCGAGCGCTTCCGCCACCAGGCTCGTCTCCTTCGGCGGGCGGGTACGGCTCACGACGAGGCGGGGCGGGCCGGCGTGAGCCGGCGGCAGCGGGGGAGGGTTGGCCGTCGACAGCGTCATTCCCTGGGCCGGAAGGGCCACCGCCCCCGCCACCAGCTCGCCGTCCGACCACAGCGCCACGTGGACGGCCCAGTCGGTGCGGGGCGGCTCCGAGAACTCCCGCGTACCGTCGAGCGGGTCGACGATCCAGGCCCGGGCGGCCGACAGGCGGGCGTCGTCGTCGGCCCCCTCTTCGGACAGGATGGCGTCGCCGGGGCAGAGCTCGG
Organism: uncultured Burkholderiales bacterium; assembly: GCA_964502185.1. Lineage (GTDB taxonomy): Bacteria > Actinomycetota > Acidimicrobiia > IMCC26256 > BP-133 > CAZCVW01. The sequence goes on along the minus strand of CAZCVW010000131.1, from coordinate 7,488 downwards.
CCAGGCGCCGCATCAGGAACTCGTGGGAGCGGCGGTCGCCCTCGTCCTTCAGGCGCCGGGGGTCGAATTCCCCCTCGCTCTCCGCTTTGCGGCGCAGCTCGAGGAGCAGCTCACCCGCCTCGGTTGCGATCTGGGCAGCCAGTTCGTCGTCGCGCACGAACCAACGATCTATCACCTCCGGCCGTGTGCCGTCGCCTTCAGCCCTGTCCCCTTCAGCCTGGCAGGCCACACTGGAGGCCGCGGAGTCCCCCAGAACGAAAGGCGCCCCGAGTGAGCACCCTGGTCACCTTCCACGCCCATCCGGACGACGAGGCGATCGCCTGCGGCGGCACCATGGTCAAGGCCGCCGCCGGCGGGCACCGGGTGGTGCTGGTGACCGCCACTCTGGGCGAGCTCGGTGAGGTGGGCGAGGGGGTGCTCACCGCCGGCGAGTCGTTGGGGGAGCGCCGGGCGGCGGAACTGGCCGAGGCGGCCCGGATCCTCGGCGTGGCCCGGGTGGAAAACCTCGGCTACCGCGACTCCGGCATGGCCGGCACCGCGGGCAACGACGATCCCGCCTGCTTCTGGCGGGCGCCGGTGGAGGAGGCGGCCGGCCGCCTCGCCCTGATTCTCCGGGAAGAGCAGCCGGACGTGCTGACGATCTACGACGAGCACGGGAACTACGGCCATCCGGACCACATCCAGGTGCACCGGGTCGGCGTGCGGGCGGCCGAGATGGCCGGCGTCGATCGCGTCTACGAGGCGACGATGAACCGCGACCACTTCCTCGGCCTCATGGCCCGGGCCGCCGAACTGGGCTTCCCCGAGATGCCCGACACCGAAGGCGTGGACGACACCATGGGACTGCCCGAGTCCGAGCTTACGACCTTTGTCGACGTGGTCGACGTGCTGCCCACCAAGCGGGCGGCGATGGCGGCGCACGCCAGCCAGATCCCGGCGAACTCGTTCTTCCTCGGGCTGCCGGAGGAAGCGTTCGCGGCGGCCTTCGGCACCGAGTGGTACCGACGCCGGGGCCCAGCGCGAGGAAAGACACCGCCCCGACTACGGGAGACGGATCTCCTCGGCTGAAGGGGGGGCGGCGGACTCCTCGGCCTCCAGCACCCAACCCCGGCGCCGTACGGTACGGATCACGAGCCCGAGGGGACCGAGGCGGCGGCGCAGCCGGTGGATGCGGACGTCGAGCGTGCTGCGGGTCGACGCCCCGTCCGGCCAGCCGCTGCGCATCAGGGCGGTCGGGCCCACCAACCGGTCGTAGCGCTCCACCATGACGGTGGCCAGGCGGGCCTCCACCGGCGGGAGCTGAACCCAGCTGGTGCCGAAGTGGAGGCGACCGTCGTCGTCGAGGGCGGGAACGAAGGTGTGGTGCGCCCGGGCCCGCAGCGCCAACGCCTCCATGCGGGCCCGCATCTCGTCCTCGCGGGCGGGGGCGTGGACCCAGTCCTCCAGGCAGTCGAGCAGCACCGGGGCGCGGGTTCCCTCGGCCACCACGAGGAGACGGGGTTCGCCGGAGGCGGAGAGGGCCTCGCGCACATCGGCGCCCGCCGGCCAGGCCACCACGGTCACTTTCACCGGGGGGTCGACGCTATTCACGGCCACGCCGACCAGCGTAGGCATTGGTTCCACCGCCTCCAATTGCCTGGTGATGACAGCCTCCTTACCTCGTCATTTCGTTCTTGAAGAAAGACGACGGTCGTAGGTAATCACAGGCCTGTTGCTCTCTCGGGACGCCGGAGCGACGGTCGTGTTTTCGGTTGCTTTCAAGAATCTGGCCTGGAGGAAAGAGAGCGATAAGAACGATTCGTCTCCCCGAAACAGGGACACAACGGATCGGCAACCTCCCCCTCCTACGGTGCGGCGTGATCAGCGTCAGCTGCGAGAAGGGAGTTCCACCTAGTGAAACCATCTGTCGAAGCTCGTTGGCCGAAAGGCCGGCTTACCGCACTCGCGTTCGTACCAATAGTCTGCGTCGTCGCCGGACTCGTCGGCAGTGCTGGTGCCGATGTGTCCAGTCCGGCGAAGGCGAAGGTGGCAAAACTCGAATTCACACCCACTGCCGAAGTCCCCCTTCCCCCTATGGAGTCGCCGCTCACGTTCCACCTGAGTGACGAATCCGCGTATTGGTACGACAACGCCCGTCCTGACCTCGAGCCGATCCTGCACAGCCGGTCGCTGGTAGCCGGAGTGGGCCCGACCACGGTGAAGTTCTCCATCGGCGAGCCCTACACGTCGGAGAACCACACCGTGTCGAGCATCATCTGGCCGGAGGGCGCCAAGAACATGCCCTTCCTCCAGCAGGGGGCCCAGCAGGGTGAGCTCGCCGTCGACCTGTCCACTCCCGGCCTTTACGCCTTCCAGTGCCGGGTCCACCCGTACATGCTGGGCGCCGCCGTGATCGACGACCCCACCACACCCGGCGCGGACTTCGGCCCGAAGCTGCGGTGGATCGACGGCACGGTCATGCCCAGCGCGTCCCACGAGATCCTGGCCATTGTCCGCTCGTTCTTCATCGTGACCGAGCCGGCCAACTGGCAGGTGTACGGCGAGGGCGACACGCAGTGGGACCCGAGCTACCCGGCGGCCCCGATCCTCACCTACAACGAGGACGGGTCCCCCAACCTGATTCCCGACCTGGACAAGTTCTACCAGGAGATGTTCAAGGAGCCGATCACGCTCAAGGCCCCGGTCAAGCCGACCGACAAGGGCATCGGCGAGGCCTACGTGGACACCCAGTGGGAGCACTCGGCGGGCAAGTCCAAGCCCGGTTCGGCCACCGAGTTCGACACGGAGACCTGGGACCTCACGAAGAAGTTCTTCGGGCCCTCGGTCAACCTGAACGGTCCCCACAACATGTGGTCGGACAAGGACGGCAAGTTCCTGTACCAGACCAACTGGTTCGGGAACAAGCTCACTGTCTTCGACCGGGAGACCCAGGCGGTGGTGCACGACACCGAGGTCGGGCCTTCGCCCTCCCACGTCATGACGAGACCGAACAACGACAACCTTGTCATCCCCAACAACGGTGGTAACCGGGTCGTCGAGCTCGAACCGGGCGGGGGCAAGGTCATCAAGTCGTACCTGACCCAGGCCCCCGGCGAGGACCCGGCCTTCCCGCACGCCCACTGGGTGAGTAGTGACGGCAAGCACCTCATCACCCCGAACTCCAACGAGTCGCAGGCCTCGCTCTTCGATCTCGACGTCCCGTCGATGATCAAGCCCGAGTCCGGCGGCTTCCCGGTGGCCACGTCCATGACCAACGACGGCAAGCGGGCGTACGTCGCCAACCTGCTGGACCACACCATCGCCTGCATCTCCATCGCCGAGCCGGCCTGCCCGGACCAGGCCGGTCCCGGGAAAGACGGCGCGAAGGTGGCCCAGAACAAGATCGACCTGCGCCAGAACTACAACAAGATCACCGGTGAGTCGACCGGCCCCTACGGCCTGTCGCCGATCCAGCTGCCCATCAGCCCTGACGACCAGTACATGCTGGTGGTCGGTACCTTTACCGCCAACGTCCTGGTGATCGACATGGAGACCCACAAGATCGTCAAGTCCCTCCCCTGCGGCCCGGGATGCCACGGCATCAACTTCGGGCTCAAGAAGGGCGGCGGTTGGTTCGGTTACGTCTCCATCAAGTTCGCCAACAAGTTCATGGTGGTCGACGGCGATCCCAACGGTGACGGGGACCCCTCCGACGCCAAGATCTCCGGCGAGATGCTGACCAACGCCGGGCCCGGGACGAAGATGGACGACACGCCCACGACCAACCTCGGTCAGGGCGGGAACGGCGTCTTCGCCTACCCGATCCCGTACAACGGTTGGGTCCAGAAGATGCCCGCCGCCTACCAGGACCAGATGACCTGCAAGCAGCGGGACCCGATCACGAAGTCCCTCTGCTAGCGCAATAACCACGGCAGTGCACCGGGGAGGGGCCCCCCGCTGGGGGCCCCTCCCCGGTCCTTCACGCAGACATAAGGACACGCACCCATGCGCCGCATCCGTTTCGCCGGGGGACACCCCCGAGCCCCCGGGCTCGTCCTTGGTTTCGCCCTTGCTTTCCTGCTGGCCGGCGCCCGCTGGCCGGCGCTGGCCCACTCCGACCTGATCGAGTCGAAGCCCGCCTACGGGGCGACCGTGGCCGAGGCTCCCGAGCAGGTCTTCCTCCGCTTCAACTACAAGCTGGACCTCTCCTACTCCCAGGTGGATCTGCGGGGTCCCAAGGGGCAGCAGGTCAAGGTGGGCAAGCCGGTCTTCGGCGACGGGCGCACGTCGATCAAGCTTCCGGTGGCGGACCTCACGCCCGGATCGTTCACCCTCACCTACTGGCTGGTGGCCGAGGACTCGCACGTGATGGGCGGGGAGGTTCTCTTCAAGGTGGCGGCGCCGGCCGCCGTCTCCGTAGCCCCCACCGGGTCGGCGCCGGGCCCCACGGTGCCGATCGGCGGATCGGCACCGTCCGCGCTGCCGTCCGCCTCAAAAGACCTCGGAACGACCGGCGGGGCCGCGGCCGGTCCCACGCCCGAGCAGATCGCGCTGCCGCTCACGGCCATCCCCGAAGAGCTGGGCGGAATCAGCGAGGAGCAGGCCGCCCCGGCCGCCTCGCTCTACCGCACCACCGTTCGTAGCGTTCCCCTGGCCGGCTTCGAGGAGATGCTGGCCGGCCTCGACTACGCCTTCCTGGCCATCCTCGTCGGGGGCGCCGTGTTCCTCGTAATGGCCTGGCCGGCCGGCGGCGACGTGTCCAAAGCACGGCGCCTGCTCTGGGGCGGGCTGCTCGGGGCCCTCGTCTCCACCCTGGCCACCGTCGCCGTCAAGGTGGCCAGCCTCACCCAGATCGCGATGGAGGGCAGCCTGCGGCCGTCGGTCGCCGGCGGGGTGTTCGGCACCTGGTTCGGGCGGGCGGCCATCACCCGGGCCGGGCTCCTGATCCTCGCCGTCCCGTTGCTGGTGGTCCTCGAGCGCAAGGGTCAGAAGGCCCTGCAATCGGCCCAGTGGCGGAACTACGGCGTGCTGCTGGGCCTGGCCGCTCTGGCCACCCACGGAGCCTTCGGCCACGCCGCCACCGGCATGTTCGGCCGCACCGTCGGCCTGATCCACGTGGTCGCCATCACGGTATGGCTCGGCGGCCTGGTCGTGCTCGGTGTCGTCGTCATGCCCCGCCGCCAGGGCGCCGAGCTGGTGGCGGTCGTGCCCCGCTTCTCGAAGATGGCCATGTCGGCCGTCGTCGCCATGGCCGTGAGCGGCAGCCTGCTCCTGCTCCTGATCGGGCCGAACTGGGGCCGGCTGCTCGGCAGCGGCTACGGCAAGGCGCTCGTCACCAAGTTCTTCCTCATCGGCCTGATCCTCGGGGCCGCCCATCTGAGCCGCAAGTTCGTGCAGCGCCGCCTCCTCGGGAGCACCACTGGGAGCACTCCTGGGGCCGCCGGCCGGCCCCGGCCCGCCGGCCGTGGAGGCAATGCCGGCACCGTCGCCCTCGGACCGTTCGTCGCGTCCGTCGGCCTGGAACTGGTCCTGGCCGCCGGGGTGCTGGCCATGACCGCCATCCTCACCAACCAGCCACCGCCCGTCTGAAAGGAATCCTCAGCACACAATGACAGGGGAACGCTGGTCGAACCCGTTGTATTGGCGCCCGAAACGCCTCGCCACCCTGGCCGTCGGCGCGTCCGTAGCCGCCGTCGCGTCCCTCCCCCTCTTCTTCGGGACGGCCGCCGCCGCCGAGACGGCGGTCGAAATCAAGGGCCTCTCCTTCGTCCCGGAGGAGATCACCATCAAGGTCGGCGACAGCGTCACCTGGACGAACTTCGACACCGACAAGCACGACATCCAGGGCGACGAGGGGATGGACTCGCCCGAACTCGAGAAGGACGACACCTACTCCTTCACCTACCCCGAGATGGGCGACCTCTCCTACCAGTGCACGATCCACACCTACATGCGGGGGCGGATCATCGTGACCGGCCCCAACGGTGAGGTGCCGCCCACCACCTCGGTACCGCCGGAGACCAGCACCACGGTGTCGGCCACCACGACCACGACCGGCCCCCTCCAGCCCTTCACCGAACTCGTTCCCACGCCGGGAGGCCGCCCATGAAGACGCGCCCGCGCCGCAACGTCGCCTGCCTGGCGGCGGCCGTCCTGCTCCTGCAGCTGACCGCCCTGCAGGTCGTCCAGCTCCGGCGCGACGACCGCACCGTCAGCGTCTCGACTGGGCATATCGCAGGCTCGACCTCGGCGCCCTGCACCCGAGCCGCCGGGGCACCGCCCCAGTTCTCGCCCGGGACGCCCCAGGGCGACGGAACCTGCCTGGCCCCCTCCGAGACGACACCCGAGGGCGTCCAGGTTTTCCACCTGCGGGCCGCGCCACTCACCTGGGAGGTAGCCCCCGGCGACGTCAAGAACGCCTTTGCCTTCAACGGCACGATCCCCGGCCCGACCATCCGGGTGGCGGAGGGTGACCGGGTGCGGATCGTCGTCCAGAACGACCTCGGCGAGGCCACCGCCATCCACTGGCACGGCATGATCCTGCCCATCGAGCAGGACGGCGTGCCCCACGTCACGCAGGACCCGATAAAGAACGGCACCAGCTACACCTACGAGTACACGGCGGTGGCTACGGGCGCGCACTGGTACCACCCCCACATGACCGGCGACCAGGTCGGCAAGGGGCTCTACGGCTCACTCGAGGTCACTCCCCGGACGGGCGACCGGGCCGTGCACCGTGACTACCGGCTCTTCGTCGGCGACACGAACCTGGGCCTCGTCTTCAACGGCAAGTCGTACCCGGCCACCGCCGCCTTCCCGGCCAAGGTGGGGGAGCTGGTCCGCATCCGGATGACCTCCACCGGCGAGCTGTCGCATCCGATCCACCTGCACGGCCAGCCCTTCCAGCTGGTGGCCCAGGACGGCTTCGACCTGCCGGCGCCCCAGACGATGGACACGCTGCTGATATCGACCGCCCAGACCTTCGACATCGTGACGCGGGTGCTGGCGCCCGGGAAGTGGTTGTTCCACTGCCATATCTTCAGCCACATGCACAAGGGCAACAGCGACGACATGTTCGGCCTCGTCACCTTCCTCGGCGCCGAGCCGGGTGCGCTGCCCGTCCCGCAGCCGGGTGGACCGCCTCCCGCCGAGGAGCCGCGACCGCCGGCTGTACCTGCGAGTTGACCCTGTACCTACGAGTTGACACTGTCGAAACACACCGTCAAAGGAGCGGCAATATGACGGTTCTAGGTTGATGTTCGACCCCCGGCCAGGGTGACCCCTCCCCCCCTGTGGTCACTCCTGGCCGGGTCTTTGCCTAGTTGCGGACCGCCGTACGGCGGGCGCCGAACATGGCGGCGAGGCCTCCGAGGCAGAGCAGCAGGCCGGCGGAGAGGAACAGGAGCCGCTCGGCCGATCCGGTCCGGGCGAGGGTCGCCTCGGGGGCGGCGGCGGTGTCAGCGGGAGCCAGAGCCGCCGCCGGGGCGGCGACCGGAGCCGGCTTCGGCT
>CAZCVW010000130.1:0-8767 GCA_964502185.1 uncultured Burkholderiales bacterium | reverse complement strand
CGACGATGGTGGCGAAGTTGTCGTCGACGAGGATCATCTTCGCCGCCTCCTTCGTCACGTCGGTGCCGCTCAGGCCCATGGCGACGCCGATGTCGGCGCGCTTCAACGCCGGGGCGTCGTTCACCCCGTCGCCGGTCATGGCGACGATGTTGCCGTCGGCTTGGAGGGCGCCGACGATGCGCAGCTTGTGCTCCGGGGCCACCCGGGCGTACACGGACACCTCCCGGACGATGTCCCGAAAGCTCGTGTCGTCGAGACCCTCGAGCTCCATGCCGGTGACGGTTCGGGCTCCCTCCTCGACCACGCCGAGCTCAGTGGCGATCCGGGTCGCCGTGCGGGGGTGATCGCCGGTGATCATCACGACCCGCACGCCGGCCTGCCGCGCCTCGGCGATCGCCACGCGTGCCTCCGAACGGGGCGGGTCGATGATGCCGACGATGCCGGCGAAGATCAGCTCGCGCTCGATGTCCTCGCCCGGGTCGTCCGGCGGCACGCCGGGCAGTGGGCGGTAGGCGACCGCCAGCGTTCGCAAGGCCTGGTCGGCCAGACGGTCCACGCCGGAGAGGATCTCCCGGCGACGGTCCTCGACGAGCGGCCACGGGTCGCCGCCGACCTGCTCGTGGGTACACCGTGCGAGCAGCACGTCGGGCGCACCCTTGGTCACGACGGCCACGCGCCCCTCGTACGCGGCATCGGCTTGCAGCGTGCTCATCAGCTTGCGCTCGGACGTGAAGGGCACCTCGCCGACCCGGCTGAAGCGGGCGTCGCGATGTTCCGTGAGACCCGCCTTCCGCTCAGCGACGAGGAAGGCCGCTTCGGTGGGATCGCCGTGCACGACCCATTCGTCGCCCTCCTCGCGCAGCGAAGCGTCGTTGGCGAGACTGCCGCCGACGAGGACGACGCGGACCTCCTCGAGCAGCGGCCCCGGGCCCAGCCGGCGGCCACCGGCCAACAGTTCCCCGTCTGGGCGGTAGCCGGTCCCGGTGACGTCGACCTCGCCGGAGCGGGTGACGACCTTCTGGATCGTCATCTCGTTTCGGGTGAGCGTGCCGGTCTTGTCCGAGCAGACGACCGAGGCCGAGCCCAGCGTCTCGACGGATGACAGCTTCTTCACGATGGCGTTCCTCCGGGCCATCCGCTGCACGCCGAGGGCGAGCACGACCGACAGCACCGCCGGCAGGCCTTCGGGAACCGCCGCCACCGCGAGGGAGACGCCGATCAGCAGCACGTCGGCCACGTCCGACGCGCTCTCGATGTCGGAGGTCGCCAGGATGGCGCCGACAACGACCGCGGCGATGGCGAGGACGCAGACGCCGAGCGTTCGGCCGACGCGATCGATCTCGCGCTCCAGCGGCGTGGGCTCCTCCTGCGTCGACCCGAGCAGGCCGGCGATGCGGCCCATCTCCGTCGCCATACCGGTGCCGGTCACCACCGCACGGCCTCGGCCGCGGGTCACCGCCGTCCCGCTGAAGACCATGTTCACCCGGTCGCCGAGCGCTGCGGGCCCGGGCAGCGTGGCCGCGCCCTTCAGGACGGGTTCGCTCTCACCCGTCAGCGCCGCTTCGGCGACCGTCAGGGCCGCCGCCTCGAAGAGCCGCCCGTCGGCGCTGACCGCGTCGCCCTCTGTCAGCAGGAGCACGTCGCCCGGCACGACCTCGACCGCAGGGATGCGAACCTCCATACCGTCGCGCACCACGGCGCAGGTCACCGCCGCCATCCGCTGAAGGGCGGCGACGGCCTCTTCGGCCCGGGTCTCGTGCACATAGCCGAGCACGGCGTTGGCGGCCAGGATCACCCCGATGACGACAGCCTCGAACGGGACACCGACTGCCCCCTCGAGCGCCCACGTCGCCAGCGAGATGACGACCGCACCGAGGAGCAGGAACACGAGGGGGTCGACGAACTGGGCCAGCAGCTTGCGCCAACCCGGTACGGGCGGTTCGGGCTCGAGGCGGTTCGCACCGACACGGGCGAGGCGCGCCGACGCCTCCGCGGCCGTCAGGCCCGTTGACGGGTCGCTACCGAGCTGCCCCGCCACCCCAACCGCGTCAGCCCGCCACGGTTCGGCCACTGCGGCGCCCAGCGCGGCCCCGCTCACGAGCGGAGGCCGAGGCCGACGAAGACGGAGCACGTGAGCGGCAGATGGGCCCGCACGGGTCTCATCGTGCCCCAGTCGACCCTGCCGAGGCACCAACCGCGCCCCCGGGCGCTGATCGCACGACCAGATGCATCGCTCCACACGCTACGGGCTATGCGCCGCCGTCGCCCGGGTGGTCGGCGAGGACGGCGAGGACGTCGCGGATGGAGATCATCCCGATGGTGGCCGAGCCCTTGGTGACGGCGAGGTGGCGGATGTCGTGGCCGAGCATCCGATGAGCGGCGGTGAGAATGGGGTCGGACGCAGCCACCGAGGCCAGTTGCGAGGTCATGACCTCACCGGCGAGTTGGCGGTCCGGGTCGGCGCCATCAGCGAGGGCGAGGATGACGTCGCGTTCGGAGACGACACCGACCAGACCCTCCGGACCACGCAGCAGCACGGCGCCGACCGACTCGTCGGCCATGGTGCGCGCCAGTGTCCGCAGGGTGGCGTCCGAGGGCAGGGACACCGGACTGCGGGCCACCAGCTGGAGAACCGGGTCGTCGCGGCCGAGGCGCCCACCGCCCTGTTCAGGGGACCGACCCTTGGCTGCACACTCGCTTCCCTGTTCCCGGGCGTTCGGAGCGGATGGTTGCTCGGTGGTTCTCGGCACGCGCAGGCCTCCTCGAATTGGCGGTGTCGGCATGGTTCCCCCTCGGGTGGCGTTGTGTTCCAATTAGAATTAGACGCCAGCCACGGTGCGCTCCCACGGGGCGGCCCCCTCCCGGGCGAGGCGTTAGGCGACGGGCCATCGTCTTCACTTGGCCGGGACGCGCCATTCGAGCAGGGTGCCGCCGCCATCACCGGCCGCTATCTCGAGCCCCCCGCCGAGGTTGGTCGCCCGGTCGGCCATGTTGCGCAGCCCGTAGCCCTGCCCGGCAGAGACGTCACCGACGCCGCGTCCATCGTCACGCACCCGCAGGATGACCTCGTCACCCGCCTCGACCTCCACGTCGACCCGGCTGGCCCCGGCGTGCCGGGCCACGTTGCTGAGCGCTTCTCGCAGCGTGGCCAGCAGCTCGCCCGCCGTCCGTTCGTCGACGGTGGCGTCCACCGGCCCCTCGAAGAGCACCCGGGGCTCGAAGCCGAGCGAGCCGGCCGCTTCCCGAGCCAGGGTCAGCACCGCGTCACGCACACCCCCCCGGTCCGATCGGGAGCGATCGAGCCCGAAGATCACTGTGCGGATGTGCTTCACCGTGTCGTCGAGTTCCTCGATGGCCCCCTCGATGCGGCCGGCAACAGCAGGGTCGTGGGCCAGGCGGGCGGTGCCCTGCAACGACAGGCCGGTGGCGAAGAGGCGCTGGATGACGGTGTCGTGCAGGTCCCGGGCGATCCGCTCCCGATCCCCCAATATCGCCAGCTCCTGCACCCGGGCGTGGAGACGTGCGTTCTCAACGGCGATACCGGCCGCCCCGGCCAGGGCGACGACGAGTTCCTCATCGACGTCGCTGAACACCTCGGCGGTGGTCTTGTCGGTGAGGTACAGATTTCCGAAGACCTCGTCGCGGACGCGGATGGGTACCCCGAGGAACGACCGCATGGGCGGGTGGTGGGGTGGGAACCCGTAACTGTCGGGATGCTCCCGTAGGTCCGGCAGTCGCAGCGGTTTGGGGTCCACGATGAGCAGCCCGAGGATCCCCTGACCGTGCGGAAGGTGGCCGATGAGCCGGTGGGTCGTGTCGTCGATGCCCACGGTGAGGAACTGGGAGAGGCTGGTCTTCGTCTCGTCGAGGACGCCGAGAGCGCCGTAGCGGGCGTCGACAAGCTGAACGGCGGCCTCCGTGATGTGCGTGAGCACCGTCGACAGGTCCAGATCCCCGCTGACCGACAAGACGGCGTCGAGGAGCTGACGGAGCGCTCGGGGACCGGCGTACTCGGACATGGACCGCGACTGTAGAACCCGCCGTAGAGGCTCCGGAGACCTCAGGCGACAGAATGGGGGCGTGACCACCCGGGTGTTCCTCCTCGACGACCACGAGATCGTCCGCCGAGGGCTGCGCGACCTACTGGAGGCCGAAGACGACCTGGAGGTAGTCGGCGAGGCCTCAACCGCCGAGGAAGCGCTGGCTCGGATCCCGCCCACCCGGCCCGACGTGGCCGTACTCGACGTCCGCCTCGGCGACGGCGGCGGCGGCGGCGGCGGCGGCGGCGTGGAAGTGTGCCGCGAAATCCGGTCCCGCCACCCCGAGGTGCGCTGCCTGATGGTCACCTCGTTCGCCGACGACGAAGCGCTGTTCGCCGCCATCATGGCCGGGGCCTCGGGCTATGTCCTCAAGCAGGTGCGGGGCAACGACCTCCTCAACGCCGTCCGACGTGTGGGACGGGGCGAATCCCTCCTGGACCCGGCCCTCACGGGCAAGGTGCTCGAGCGCCTCCGGGCCAAGCCCGGCGAGGACGAACTGGCCGGTCTCTCCGCTCAGGAACGCCGCATTCTCGAGTTGATCGCCGAGGGCCACACCAACCGCCAGATCGCCGAGGCGATCTTCCTGGCGGAGAAAACGGTGAAGAATTACGTCTCCAACCTGCTGGCCAAGCTGGGCATGAGCCGCCGCTCCGAGGCGGCCGCCTACGCCGCCCGTCTCTCCGAGCGGCGCAAGCAGGAAGGCCGCGGCTAGTAGGCGCGGACGCCTACCGCTCGGTCGGCGCGCTCGCTTGTGACCTTCGGCCCTGTCCGCTCGGACCTCCGTCCCCTGTCCGGGTGAGCGCGATCTCCCGATACTGGGAGCAACCGATCCCGTACAGGAGGACCCATGGACGCCGCCCCCCGCCCCGAGCCGACGGCCCCGCCGGTTACCGAGGTGAGCATCAGCCGGCTCGCCACCACCGTCTTCTCGATCATCGCCGTCGTGTTGGCCATGGCCGCCCTGGTGACGAGCGCCGACGGCCGGAGCGAGGCCCAGGTGACGCAGAAGGGCGTGGTCGATGCTGACGCCGTACCTGTTGCGCTGGCGGAGTTCAAGATCGAGCCGAGCTCGGTGGAGGTGCAGAAGGACGGGACGCTTCGGGTCACCAACCGCGGGGTCGCCCCCCACATCCTGGCGGTCGACGGCGAGGACCTGGCCACCCCTGAGCTCGGCCCGGGTGAGAGCGCCGGCCTGTCGGTCAAAGGCCTCGATCCCGGCACCTACCCGATCACCTGCACCATCCCCGGCCACCAGGAGGCCGGGATGACCGGCGAGCTCCGCGTCCTCGGCGAAGGCCACACGGCCAGTGGCGGCACCCAAAGCGGCCACCAGATGACCGCCGGCGAGATGGACGAGACGATGGCGGTCCGCACCAAGGCGTTTCCCGCCAAGACCGCCGGCCTCGGCGGCCAGCCCCTCGGCCCGACGGTGCTGCCCGACGGCACCAAGCAGTTCGACCTCACCACCAAGGTGGTCGACTGGGAGGTCGAGCCGGGCAAGGTCGTCAAGGCCATGACCTACAACGGGACGGTCCCCGGCCCGACGATCAAGGTGGCCATCGGCGACAAGCTCCGGATCGTCCTCCACAACGAGATGGACGAGTCGACGACCATCCACTTCCATGGGCTGCTCACCCCCAACGCAATGGACGGTGTGCCCGACATCACCCAGCCGCCCGTGAAGCCCGGCGCCGACTTCGTCTACGAGTTCACGGCCAAGGGCCCGGCCGTGGGCATGTACCACTCACACCACAACGCCCAGGTCCAGGTGCCCAACGGCCTCGCCGGCACGATCCTGGTCGGTGACCTGCCCGTCCCGGCCGGCGTGAAGGTGGCCCAGGAAGTCCCGATGATGCTCAACGACGCCGGCGTCATCGGGTTCTCGCTCAACGGCAAGTCGTTCCCGGCCACCGCCCCCATCGCCGTCAAGCCGGGCGAGTGGTTCCTCGTCCACTACCTGAACGAGGGCGTGATGGCGCACCCCATGCACCTGCACGGCCTCGAGCAGATGGTCATCGCCAAGGACGGCATCCCCCTCGCCCCCTATTCCGTCGACACCGTCAACGTCGCTCCGGGTGAGCGCTACTCCGTCCTCGTCCACGCCAACGAGCCCGGCATCTGGGCCTGGCACTGCCACATCCTTCCCCACGCCGAACGGGAAGACGGCATGTTCGGGATGGTCACCGCCGCCATCGTCCAGTGACCCGAGGGGATGCCGAACTCGTCGAGGCACGTCCGCTACGGTCATGTACCGCTTGTCCGCCATCTGGGCTCCCGGTCCCGCCGACACCCCGGTGGCCGCCTGGGTGTCGGCGGTGGCAGGATGGGATCTCCCGCCTCGACATTTCGCCCTCGTAGCTCAGGGGATAGAGCATCGGCCTCCGGAGCCGTGTGCGCAGGTTCGAATCCTGCCGAGGGCGCTCTTCTCGTCGTCATGGTCGTGGTGGTGGCCCTGGTCGCCGCCCCAACCGTGCTCGTCGGCTCTCGGCGTGCCACCGTCGTCGCGGTGACGCTCGTGGCCGCCGAGCAGCGCCCGGATGATGCCTTGACCGATACGCAGCTCGACGCCGGCCGGCTCGGCGGTCCGAGCTTCCGACCCGGCGGCACGAGCGGCGGTGGTTGGACCCGCCACCAGCACGGTCGCCGCCATGAGGAGCGCCATCAGGGTTCGCTTCACGTCCTCACCCACCTTTTGGAGCCGGATAGTCCGGATGATTACGGGGCGACCGCCGGGATGGCCACGGGATCGGGCCATTCGACGGGTGGCGTCCGGCCGACGGTCACCCCGAGCCTTCTGCTCTCACTAGCAGCACACAGGAGCATCATAGGAACAACTGCGAACACGTGCACACTTCGCAGAACTAGAGTCTCCGGGGCCGCAGGACTAGCGCGCTCGTCGGGCCACGATGTTGAGACGCACGTAGTCGATTTCCGGCCGGTCGAGCCGGTCGGCCACCGCCCGGACGAAGCCGGGACGCTCCTCGGGAGCGAGACGGGCCAGGTGGGCCCGCAGGCATACCGTGGCGAGGAAGGACTCCAGGGCCTCCAGCCCCCACCGCGTCTGCGGTGTGCCCACCCGGTCGTAGGTGGCGGCGTCCCAGTCGCGGGGGGTCTCAGCCGGCAACGCGCATCGGGTTGACGACCTCGTTCACCTGGGAGAGCGGAACGAAACGGTCCTCGCCGTCGATGACGACCCACAGGCTGTGGCCGTCGAAGCTCAGGAGGTAACCGTCCAGCGCGTTCCCACCCAGCAAAGCCAGGTGAACCGGCTTGCCGACAAACTGCCTGATGAAGTTCTGCGCGATCTCAGCCACTGGGAGCGCCTCCTGGCTCATGTCCGGCTTCCCTCCGTTATCGGCGGATGAGTTGCCTTCCCGTATCGCCCGTCTGGGTCGTTTTTCCAGTTGCTGCTGACTAGTTCGCCCTTGAGGGCGGATCCTAAGCGGGTCGCTTACGGTTGTGGCGGACCGGTGAACGGATGCCTACGCCGGCGGGGCCCTGTCCGTGGAGCCGCTCCGGCGCGCCAGCCCGGTGCTCGAGCAACCCACGCTGCTCGGCGAGGACTACGACGGGTAGGGCGAGGCGCCCCGGCGGGCCTATGCCAACGTCATGGGCGGCGACGGCGGCGGGCGTAGAGACGCTTGTCGGCCGCCGACAACAGCTCATCCGGGGCGGTGCCGTCGGCGGGCCCGGCGGCCACCCCCCAACTGAAGGCCACCGGGCAGGCCTCCGCCACCCTCGACATCACGGTCTCCGCCTGCTGGGCCGTCGCCCCGGGCAGCAGCACGGCGAACTCGTCGCCGCCGATCCGGTAGACGGCGTCCTCTTGGCGGAGCCCGTCGTCGACCGCCTGGGCCAGGGTCCGCAAGCGGGCGTCCCCGGCGCCGTGACCTTCCCGGTCGTTGACGGCCTTGAGGCCGTCGAGGTCGACCATGACGAGGCTGAACACGCCGCCGTGCCGGGCGGCCCGCCCGATCTCCCGCCGGGCGTCACGCTCGAACGACCGCCGGTTGAAGATACCGGTGAGCGAGTCGAAACAGGCGGCTTCCTCCAGCTGCTCGAAGGCCTGCCGGGCGGCACAGGCCATGGCCCGGTCGAGGGTCATCTGCAGGCGGGACCACGTCTCCTCCACCTCGGCCGCGGGCAGGCGGCCGCGCAGCCGGCGGCTGACGGCCTCGCGCAGGCATACCAGCTCCCCGATGGCCAGGGGTCCGGCCCGGTCGGTGAAATCGTCCATGACCCGTTCCACGCCGGGGTCGGCGCCCCAGCCGAGCGGCTGGGGACGGCAGAGCGCGTCGGCCAACGCCGCGACCACCGGCTCAGGGGCGGGAGGCTCGGTATCCGGAGGGAGCTCGGGGTCCCAGCGACACAGCTCCCGCCAGTCCTCGACCAGGTCCTCCGCCTCGGCGACGAGCAGTTCGGCCGCCACCGGCGCCGACTGATCCGATGGCTGGAGCGAAACCTCGATCTCGGGCTCGTAGTCCGTGGTGTCAACCCGGCGCGCGTTGGTCACCATGAGGTTGTTCCCGGCCACGACCGGCGGTAATCGCAGGGTGGGGGCGGGCGCGTGCGCTTCGTCCCGTTCGACCCGATTCTGCTTCGATCCCCCCGGACGGGTGGCCGTCCCTTACTAGCATGGGGCCACCATGGCCAGCCCCTTCACCCGCCTGCCCGCCCGGCTCGGAGCCGCCGTCTCGGTCGTCGCGCTGGGCGCTGCGCTCGGCTGC
>CAZCVW010000129.1:0-8835 GCA_964502185.1 uncultured Burkholderiales bacterium | reverse complement strand
CCACGACCCCCCAGCCGCCGACGGTGGTGAGCACGGCCACCCGGGGCCCGGCCGGTAGCGGCTGGGTGGCGAAGGTGGCGGCGGCCTCGTAGGCCTCCTCGATGGTCATGGCCCGGACGACACCGGCCTGGCGGCAGGCTCCGTCGAACACCCGGTCGTCGCTGGCCAGGCTCCCGGTGTGGCTGGCGGCGGCGCGGGCCCCGACGTCGGAGACGCCGCCCTTCATGACGACCACCGGCATACGGGTGGCGACGCCCCGGAGCCGGCCGAAGAACTCGCGGCCGTCGCCCACCTCCTCGACGTAGGCCAGGGCCACCTCGGTGTGAGGATCCTCGGCGTAGAACTCGAGGTAGTCGGCCACGCCGACGGCGGCGGCGTTGCCGGCCGAAGCGGCCCGGCTCACCCCCACGCCGTGATGGCGGGCCAGGTTCATGAAGCTGGAGGTGAGGTTGCCCGACTGGCTGGCGATGCCGATCGTTCCGGGCGGCGGGTAGGGCGCGGCGATCTGGGCGCACATCGAGCTCGGTGTCGAGATGATGCCCTGCCCGTTGGGGCCGGCCAGGAGAATCCCGAGCTCGGCGGCGACGGCGGCGAGCTCGTCCTGCGCCTGCTTGCCTTCCTCGCCCGCCTCCCCGTAGCCGCCCGAGGTCACGAAGGCGGCCCGTACGCCCTTGGCCGCGCAGGCCCGAAGGACTTCGACGTTGGCCGCCGCCGGCGTGCACACCACCACCAGGTCGGCCTTGCCGTCGGGCAGCTCGGAGACGGACCGGACGGTCTCGGTTTCCAGCACCGGCGTGCCGTCGAGGTTGGTGGCGAAGATCCGGCCTCTATATCCGGAGGCCAGCAGGTTGTGGAGGGCCACGAACCCGAACTTGCCGGGATGCGTCGACGCCCCGGCCACGATCACGCCTTCGGGGTCGAAGAGGGCTTGGAACTGTTCGGGGGTGTACCGGCTCAACGGTCGACCTCCACGAGGGCGTCGACCGCCACCGGCCGGCCGCCGGTGATGATGAGGGGGTTGAGGTCGGCCGAGGTGATCTCCGGATGGGCCTGCGCGGCCTCGGACAGGCCGAGGATGACGTCGGCCAGCGCGTCGCGGTCCACGGCCGGTTCGCCCCGGAACGGGCCGAGCAGCCGCTGGTTGGCAAGGTCGTCGATCAACTCGCGGGCATCTTCCGGCGCGAGCGGGACGAGCCGGAAGGCCACGTCGCCGAGCGCTTCGGCCAGCACGCCGCCGACTCCCAGCATCACCGTCATGCCGAACTGCGGGTCCCGGTGCAGGCCGGCGATCAGCTCCCGGGTGCCCCGGACCATCGGCGCCACCAGCAGCGCGACCTCACCGTCGTCGGGCCGGGCGGCGGCGAGCAGTTCGGTGGCTGCCCGGCGCACCCCGTCGTCGCCTTCCAGGCCGAGGCGGACCAACCCCCGCTCGGTCTTGTGGGCGATGGTGTCGCCGCACAACTTCACCACCACCGGCACACCGAACCCGGCGGCGGCCCGGACCGCTTCCTCGGGATCGGCGGCCAGCGCATCGGGTACGACGGCGATGCCGAAGCCGCCCAACAGGCGTTTCGACGCGGCCTCGGAAAGGGTCGGCATCGCGCCATATTGCTGGATCGGCCCTGACCCGGACGGAACGACCGGCGGCGGCGTCGGTAGCCTGACCGTTGTGCCCCCGCCCGAAGTGAGCCCAGAAGTGAGCCCAGAGGTGAGCATCGTGATGCCGGCCCACAACGAGGCCGAACTGCTCGAGGAGTCCGTCCGCGAGGTGGCGGAGGGTCTTGCGGGGCGGGGTCGCACCTTCGAGATCGTCATCGTCGAGAACGGTTCCTCGGACGGAACCGCCGACCTCGCCGGGCGCCTGGCCGGTGAGGTGCCCGGCGTTCGGGCGCTCTCGCTGGCCGAGGCGGACTACGGCCGGGCGTTGCGGGCCGGATTGCTGGCGGCCGCCGGCGAGGTGGTCGTGAACTTCGACGTCGACTTCTGCGACCTCGGCTTCCTCGACCGGGCGGTTCCCCTCGTGCTCGCCCCCGGCGGCCCGGCCGTCGTGGTCGGCTCGAAGCGCAGCGTTGGTTCCGCCGACACCCGTCCCTGGCCCCGTCGCTTCGTAACGGGCGTCTTCTCCACCGCCCTGAAGGTCGGCTTCGGGCTTTCGGTCTCCGACACCCACGGGGTGAAAGCCCTGCGGCGGGCTGCGTTGGCGCCTCTGGCCGAACGGTCCCGGTTCGGCCAGGACCTCTTCGACACCGAGTTGATCCTGCGGGCCGAGCGGGCCGGCCTCGGCAGCGCCGAGATCCCCGTCGAAGTCATCGAGAAACGGCCGGCCCGCAGCTCGATGCTGGGCCGAATCCCGCGCACCGTCCGGGGGCTGGCCCGGCTGCGGATCGCCCTGTGGCGCGAGGCCGGGTCATCCAACCTGCGGCGGGCAACGGATTCCCGTCGTGGCTGAGACCCCGGGCCTGTCGAAAACCCGGCTCCGCCTCCACAACACGCTCACCCGCCGGGTGGAGCCGCTCCGTCCGCTCGTGCCCGGGCAGGTGACGGTGTACTCGTGCGGCCCGACCGTGTACCGGCCCGTGCACATCGGGAACCTGCGCTCGTTCCTGCTCGGCGATCTCATCCGGCGGGCGCTGGCTTGGGAGGGCCTCGCCGTCCACCAGGTGATGAACATCACCGACGTGGGCCACATGACCGACGAGGTTCACGACCGGGGTGAAGACCGCATGCTCCTCGCCGCCGAGGACGAGGGCCTCTCGCCGGCGGAGATCGCAGCCAAGTACGAGGCCGGCTTCCACCGCGACTGCGCCCGGCTCAACATCCTGCCCGCCCAGGTCTACCCGCGGGCGTCCGACCACATCGGACAGATGATCGCCCTCATCGAACGGCTCATCGACCGGGGGCACGCCTACGTCGACGGGGGCACCGTCTACTTCGACGTGGCCAGCTTCGCGGGCTACGGAGCGCTGTCCCGGAACAGCCTCGACCATCTCCGGGCCGGGCACCGGCTCGACGCCGTCGACCATCACAAGCGCAACCCGGCTGACTTCGTGCTCTGGAAGGCGGCGGGGAAACGCCGGGTGGTGCGGTTCGACAGCCCCTGGAGCGAGGGCTACCCCGGCTGGCACATCGAGTGCTCGGCCATGTCGCTGGAGCATCTCGGCGAGCGCTTCGACCTCCACACCGGCGGCGTCGACCTCGCCTTCCCGCACCACGAGGACGAGATCGCCCAGAGCGAGGGGGCGGTCGGCCACCGGGTCGTCGGCCACTGGGTCCACGGTGACCACCTGCTCTTCTCCGGCCAGAAGATGGCCAAGTCGGCGGGGAACACTTGGACGCTGGACCGGTTGGAGGAGGCGGGCTACGAACCGGCCGCCTTCCGGTACCTCTGCCTCACCAGCCGCTACCGGCGCCAGCTGCGGTTCACCCCGGAGGCGCTCGCCGGCGCCGGACGCGCCCTCGCGCGTTTGCGCCGGCACGTGGCCGAGTGGGGCGACCCGCCAACTCCTGGGACCCAGGCAGAACTCGGTCCGGCGGCCAAAGAGTGGAACGGGCGGTTCTCCGAAGCCCTGTCCGACGACCTCGACTTCCCGAGAGTCCTGACCCTGGCCTGGGCCGTGGTGGGAGACGGCACGCTGAGCGGTTCCGAGAAGGCCGGCCTGCTGGCCGAATGGGACAGCGTCCTCGCCCTCGACCTCCGCGCCGACCCGGTCACCGACGACGCCGAGCCCGAACTGCCGGCGGCCGCCGCCGAACGGCTGGAGCAGCGGGCCCAGGCGAGAGCGGCCCGCAACTTCGCCGAGAGCGACCGGCTGCGCGATGAACTCGGGGCCATGGGGATCTCGGTCACCGACACTCCCGAAGGGAGCACCTGGCGCTGGACCTAGTGCGCCGGCGGGTCCGGAACGAGGGCGTGGCGGAACAGCTCGATCACGGCCTGGCGGCGCCGTTCGAGGGCGGCCTGGCTGTTCGGATCCCCGTCGACCAGGGCGGAGATGAGCGGAGCGTCGGAGAAGTAGGAGAGGATCGCCCCGTAGGCGGTGAGCAGCAGGTGGGGTACGTCGTAGGGGCGGAGGCGGCCCGCTTCCATCTCCCGCTCGAAGAAGCCGACGGCCCGGTCGAACAGCGGGCGCAGCCCCTGGCCCAGCTCCTCGCGCAGGATCGGGCCGCCCTCGATGGCCTCGCGGCGGACGAGGCGTACGAACTCGGGGTGCTCCTCGAAGAACTGGAAGCCGGCGTGGAGAACCCGCTCGACCTGGGCCCAACCCTCCCTCGGACCGGTGACGGCCTCCTCGACCAGCGACGACCAGTCGGTGAACGACTGGAAGACGACGGCCCGGTACAGGGCCTCCTTCGAGGGGAAATGGTGCAGCAGGCTCGGGCGGCGGATTCCGACCTCGTCGGCGATGTCGTTGAGGCTCGTGCCGGGGTACCCATGGTCGGCGAAGCGACGCAGGGCCACGGCCAGAATCTGGTCCCGGGTGGACGACGACGGCGTGGCGAGGGCGTTCACTGCGCGCCCAGGGTACGCTCGCCGACCGCTCGCCACCTTGTCATTGGGTCCCCCCGTTGCCTACCGACAAGTCGGTAGGCACTAGCTTCGGGTGATGCGTCTCGCCCCCGTACTCCTGGTTTCGGTCGTCGTAGCGCAGGTCGCCACCTTCGCGACGACCGTCTACCTGCACCGGGCCCTCGCCCACCGGTCTCTGAATTTGCACCCCTCGGTGGCCTTTGTCTTCCGGGCCATCCTCTGGATCACGACGGGGATCGCGCCTCGGGCCTGGGTGGCCGTGCACCGGAAGCACCACGCTTTTTCGGACACGGAACAAGACCCTCACAGTCCGGTGGTGCTGGGGTTCTGGGCGGTGCAGCTCGGGAACGTGAGGCTCTACCGGGCGACCATCAACGACGGCGTCACGGTCACCAAGTACTCCCGTGACCTTCCGCCCGACCGATGGGACCGGGCTCTGTTCGACCACGCTCTACCCGGCTTGGCCATCGGGATCACCTTTTTGATCCTGCTGCTCGGCTGGCCGGTCGGCCTGCTGGCCACCGCCCTGCACACGGTGATCTACCTCTCCACCAACGCGGCGGTGAACGCGGTGGGTCACACCTTCGGCCGCCGCCCCTACGACAATCTGGCCACCAACAACCAGTGGCTGGCGTGGATCTCCGCGGGCGAGGGCCTGCACAACAACCACCACGCCGCCCCCACGTCGGCCCGCTTCGCACTGGACCGCGGCCAGGTCGATCCGGGTTGGTGGCTCGTCCGCCTGCTGGTCCGCACCGACCTCGCTTCCGTCCGCCACGACGAGGTGAAGCTCAAGCAAGCGGTTTAGGCCCCGGACGCTCGCCGGGCGCCGGGCGCCGACCAGACCTGAGACCGCTTCCTCAGGCCTGTTGCCACGGGAAGCGGTGGCGGGCTTTGTCGAGCCGGTACTTGAGGCGGCCGTGGCGGTTCATGACGTGCCAGACGGCGTGGATGGAGAGAGGCTGGGGGCGCAGCCAGAAGCCGGAGGGGATCAGGTCGAGGGGCTCCGGTTCGGCCAGGGTGACGTCGGCGGCGACGAAGCCCTCGCCGTCGGCCGCGGTCATGCGCTCCAGGACGCGCCCGTCGCGCTCGACGATCTGGGTCTCGCCGGTCTGGCTGGTGGGCCAGGGCACGCCGGGCATCAGGGGTGTGCGCATCGAGACGTCGCCGACGTGGAAGGCGAGGGCGGCGGGGGCGCCGACGGCCCGGGCCAGGGTCCGCGTCGTGTCGGCCGCCCACAGCCAGAAGTAGCTCTGCTCCCGCCGCAGGTAGCCCTTGAGGACGGGCCAGTGCGGGTAGGACGGGAGGCATTCGCCGCCGATGATCAGCCGCACGCCGGCGTTCCGCAGGCGGCGGGCCGTGCGGCTGCGGTTGGCCTCGAAGCCGAGCACGCAGCCGACGGGACCGAAGCCGGTCCGCATCACGCCGTCGTCCGTGCCGCCGACGTAGTAGCAGTTCTCCCACACCGACGGCTGGTCCTTGTCGTGGAGATGGGTGGCGCCGTCGGGCTCGGCCAGGACGTAGGTGTGGTGGGCGTCGTCCCCCCGCACCGAGTGGTAGCCGGCCCCCACCGCGCAGCCGAGCTCCTGGGCCAGCCCCCGGAAGAGCTGGTAGGCGGGGCCGTCGACGGGGGTGGGAACGGCCCGCAGCGACGGGTGGTACACGTTGGGCGAGGTGACCGCCTCGGGCAGGACCACGAGGTCGGGGCTGGTCTCGGCCACCGCCTTGCGGACGAGGTCCTCGCAGCGGGCCAGGTTCCACTCGACCTCGCCGACCCGCAGCTGCGGCTGGACGGCGGCGATCCTCACGGTCGTGGTGGTCATCGTCACAGCGCGAGCATGGCCGAGGGCAGGAGCTCGATCCGGTCGGTGTCGAGCTCCGTGAGCCGCTCCTCCCCGTCGTCGTAGAGCCGCTGCCAGTCGGTCACCCACTTCGGGTCCTTGAACCGGCTCGGCCGGTGCCAGGGCAGCGCCGCCTCCAGGATCCACGGCGTCAGGTAGCCGAAGATGCGGAACATCAGCTTCTTCAGCTCCCAGCGGGTGTGGAGCGTGCCCCAGCGCCCGTCGACCGTGAGGAGCATCACGTAGGCCTGCCGGGTGCGGCGCAGCGTGTGGAACATCGTGTAGCCGAGGCCCTTGAGGCGGAGGCGGTAATCGCCGACCACGTGCTGGTAGACGCCGAAGGCGGCGTGCTTGTGCTCCAACTCCTCCACGAAGTGCCACAGCACCAGCGACGTCACGCCGGGGTCGGCCCCCTTGAAGAACTCCTTGCGGAAGCGGACGAGCATGTGGCCGACGGCCAGCGCCATCGTCTCGAAGCCGGCCGCGTAGGCGAGGTGGAAGTCGGCGTCGCGCTCCCGGCGCAGCTTGTCGTAGTCGTCCTCCAGGGTCTGCTCGAAGGCCCGGAGCCGCTCGTAGCCCCGGCCCATGAGCAACTCGTTGAAGCGTCGGTGCTGGCGGAAGTGCTGCGCCTCCTGGCCGATGTAGCCCTTCGCCTCCTCCAGCAGGGCCGGGTCGGTGATCCGGGGCAGCGCCTCCCGGACGGCCTGGATGAGATACGGCTCCAGGTAGGGCATGAGGAGCGAGGCGGCGTTGACCACCTGGCTCCACTCCGGCTGGTCCGGGTTCCAGTGGGCGTCCAGATCGTCGGGGTACTCGAAGGTGACCCGGCGGACGAGGATGCCGGCCGGCGTCTTCCCCTGGTTCATGGACGGAGACCCTAGAGAACCACGGTGGGAGCCGTCCATCGCCCGGGAGGGGGAAAGCGCTACCTTTTGGGGAGAAAAGCCTGGACAGACCCCGGCGGCCCGGCTTGAGTGCCCCCATGTCCACCACGATGGCCCCAACTGTGGCTCCGGGGGTACCCGTAGCTCCTGCTGCTCCGGGGGCGCCCCGATCCCCGGGCTCGCCTACCGACAACCTGGTCCCCGCCCGGACGGGCAACGCCTTCACGAGCGACCCCGCCCTGGTCGACGCCGTCGCCCGGGAGGGCGGCGACTGGGCCGTCACGGAAGGCGCGGCTCTCGGCGAGCTGTGCGGCCGGCCGGAGACGATCGAGCTCGGCTTCGCGGCCAACGAGCACCCGCCCGTCCACGTCCCCTACGACCGGGGTGGGCAGCGCACCGACACCGCCGCCTTCCACCCCAGCTGGCACCAGCTCCTCGGCATCGCCGGCGAGCACGGCCTGTTCGGGCAACCCTGGATCGATACGCGCATCGGGGCCCACGCCGCCCGGGCGGCCAAGTTCATCGTCCTGGCCCAGGTCGAGGCGGGCGTCACCTGCCCCATCGCCATGACCTACTCCTGCGTCCCCGCCCTGCGCCTCGAGCCCGAACTCGCCGAGCGGTGGGAACCGCTGGTCACCTCCTCCGAGTACGACCCCCGCCAACTTCCCGGCCGGGACAAGCGGGGCGCCCTGATCGGTATGGCCCTCACCGAGCGGGGCGGCGGTTCCGACCTGCGCGGCTGCGTCACCACCGCCCAGCCGGTGGGCGACGGCCACTACGAGCTGACCGGGACGAAGTGGTTCGTGTCGGCCGTGGCCTCCGACGCCTTCTTCGTGCTGGCCCAGGCCCCTGGCGGCCTGTCCTGCTTCCTCGTGCCCCGGCTCGACGACGACGGCAAGCCCAACGGCTTCCGGGTCGACCGGTTGAAGGACAAGCTCGGCAACCGGTCCAACGCCACCGCCGAGGTCGACCTCGATCGCGCCGCCGGCCGCATCGTCGGCGAAGAGGGCCGGGGGGTGCGGGTCATCATGGCCATGATCGCCGGGACCCGCCACGACTGCGTGCTCGGCTCCGCCGCCGTGATGCGCCTCGGGGTGGCCGAGGCGATCCACCACGCCCGCCACCGCGCCGCCTTCGGCCGCCGCCTGGCCGACCATGCGGCCATGACCGGTGTGCTGGCCGACCTCGCCCTCGAGTCGGAGGCGGCCACGACCGGCGCCCTGCGGCTCAGCCGGGCCATCGAGGAGGGCGCGGCGGGCGACGCCGGGGCGGCCGCCTTCCGCCGTATCGCCGCCCCCATCCTCAAGTACTGGGTGTGCAAGCGGGCGCCGTACCACGCCGCCGAGGCGCTCGAGTGCCTCGGCGGGGGCGGCTACATGGAGGATTCCCGCCTCCCCCGGGCCTACCGGGAGGCGCCGCTCATGTCGATCTGGGAAGGGTCGGGCAACATCCAGGCCCTCGACGTGATCCGGGCCCTGGTCCACGAGGAGGGCGTCGCCGACGCGCTGGTGGCGGAACTGGAACTGGCCCGGGGCGGCAACCGCCTGCTCGACGCGGCCTCGCAGGCCGTGACCGACCGGTT
>CAZCVW010000128.1:2776-8850 GCA_964502185.1 uncultured Burkholderiales bacterium | reverse complement strand
CGTGCCAATCCGGTCAGCCGATGTCTCGGCGTCGGAGGCCGGTCAGGCCGGCCCCGGTGAGGGCGGCGGCGACGGCCGCGAGCATGGCGAGCGGCCGGACCGCCAGGTCGGCGGCGGGCAGCGGCGGCACGTGCTCGAACGGCGAGATGTCATTCAGCCACCCGGGGAGGTCGAGGAGTTCGCCGAGCAGCCCGACGACGAAGCAGACGGCGAGGGCGGCCCAGGCCGCGGCGACCCCACGGGGCGCGAACCCGACGAGGGCGACGGTGAGCCCGACCAGCACCCACATGGCGGGCGTGTAGGTGAGGGCGGCGCCGAGGAGGCGGGGTGCGACGGTGAGATCGCCGCCGACGATGCCGTAGCTGAGTCCGGTCGCGAGGCCGGCGACGGCGAGCATGATCACGCTCCCACCGAAGGCCACCGTGAGGTGGCTCACCGCCCACCGCCACCGGGAGACCGGTGTGGCCAGCACCGGTTCGGCCCGCCGCGCCGTCTCCTCGCTCCGCAACCGGAGGACGGACTGGATGGCGAAGCCGGTGCCGGCGAGCGCCAGGATGCGGAAGGACGTGGCGAGGTAGGAGTCGGTGAGGCTGACGCCCCCGGCCCGGGCGAGCATGTCGGCCATTGCCTGGTTGTCGCCGACGAAGTCGTCGATGCTGTCGGCGATCGAGCCGTAGGCCACCCCGGTGAGGAGCACCCCGGCGCTCCAGCCGATCAGGCTGCCCCGCTGGAGGCGGACGGCCAGGCCCACGGGGTGCCCGAGGCTGGGCGCGCCCCTCGACCGGCCCGGCCGCGGCGACACGAGACCGCCCCCGAGATCTCGCCGGGCCGCGAAGACGGCGGCCGCCGCGACCAGGCCGGAGATCGCCACCGGGAGTAGCAGGAACGGCCACCACCGCTCACCGGCGAACGGTCGGGCCTTCTGCGCCCACCCGATGGGCGAGAACCACGAGACGGTGCCGTCGCCGATGTCGCCCACGGCCCGCACCACGAACGCCGCGCCGAGCACCGCCCCGGCGATGCCGTACACCACACGGGTGTTCTCGGTGACCTGGGCGGCCACCAGGGCCACGCCGGCGAAGACGAGCCCGACCAGGGTGAACGACGCCCCGAACGTGACCGACCCGACCGCGGGAAGGTCCTGGGCGAGCAGGGCGAGTGTTACCAGCCCGCCCACGGCCACGTTCATGGCGGCCACCGTGAGCAGGGCCGCAGCCGTGGGCGCATGGCGGCCGACCGGCAGGGCGCGCAGCAGCTCCATACGACCGGCCTCCTCCTCGCCCCGTGTGAGCCGGCCGATCATCAGCAGGCTCATGAGCGCCACGACCACGAGGCCGATGGCGCCCACCTGGAAGGCCACCTCCCCGCCGACGGTGTCGAGAGCCTGGGCGGGGCCGTTGAAGGCGATGGCGGCGGCGTTGCCCTCGGAGGCCGCCGCGGCCTCGTCGAGGTCGGCCTGGGTCGGGTACAGCCCCTTGACGCTCGCCGCCGTCAGGGCCACCAGGGCGGCGATGGCGGCGACCCAGACCAGGACCCGGACACGGTCGCGGCGCACGATGAAGCGGGTGAGCTCGGCGGTGCAGGCGAGATCGGTCATCGCCGCGGTCATGGCCGGGCGCGGCGGCGATGCCCGTCGACCAGTGCCCGTTCCCGGGCGAGCTCGTCGCCGTAGTGCCGCAGGAACAGCTCCTCGAGCGTGGGCGGATGGCTGATCAGGCTGCGGACCCCGAGCTCGCTGAGCCGGCGCACGGCGCCGTCGAGGTGCTCGGCGTCGACATCGAAGCGCACATGGGTGCCGTCGATCTCGAGGCCGTGGACCCCGGGTAGGTCAGCCAGGGTCCCGGCCGGGTGCGTGGTCTCGGCGGTGATCGACGTGCGGGTCAGCTGCCGGAGCTCGAGCAGCGTGCCGCTCTCCTGCGTGCGGCCCGCCCGGATGATGGTGACCCGGTCACACAGCGCCTCGACCTCGGCCAGGATGTGGCTGGACAGCAACACCGTCTTGCTTTCCGCCTTGACCTCCCGGATGCAGTCCTGGAAGACGGCCTCCATGAGCGGATCGAGACCCGACGTCGGCTCGTCGAGGATCAGCAGCTCGGCATCCGACGCCAACGCCGCCACCAACCCCACCTTCTGCCGGTTCCCCTTCGAGTAGGTGCGGGCCTTCTTGGTCGGGTCGAGCTCGAAGCGTTCGAGCAGTTCGTCCCGGCGCCGCCGGTCGAGGTCGCCCCGCAGCCGGCCGAACAGATCGATCACCTCGCCACCGCTGAGCTTGGGCCACAAGCTGACATCGCCGGGCACGTACGCCAGCCGGCGGTGCAACTCGACGGCACCGCGCCACGGATCGCCCCCCAGCAACACGACCTCCCCGGCATCGGCCCGCGCCAGGCCGAGCAGCACACGGATGGTCGTGGTCTTGCCCGCTCCGTTCGGTCCGAGGAAGCCGTGGACCTCACCGGTTTCGACGGCCAGGTCGAGTCCGTCGAGGGCGCGCGTCGGCCCGAAAGTCTTCACGAGCCCGGAGACGGAGATCGCCAGCGTCATGCTCCCGATCCTCCCACGGCGGCGATGGTGATCGTCCGATGAGTCTTCCGCAGGTTGTTGCACGGGACGAGTGGCTGACTGCGGAAGGAAAGACCCCAGGGCCAAGGTAGCGGGCGGGGACGCGGCTGACTGATGGTGTTGTTTTCACGGCCCGAGGGCGTCCCAGCGGATGCCCTCGGCGTCGAGGACCTCGGGGAGGACTCCACTGGCGGACGGGAGGGAGAGGAGGACCCGGGCGTTGAGGAGCCGGGCTGATGCGGCCGCCTCGAGGTTCAGCAGGTTGAGCTTGGGGTGGCGGCGATGGACGCGCACCATTTCGGGAACCAGAGGGCGGGGATCGGGCAGCCGCACGTCCTCGGCGAGCTCGACCATGGCCTGGACCGCGGCAGCCTGCCGGGCCGGGTCAAGGGCCGTGAAGGGTCCGGAGAGATGACCGCCGGCGCCGGTGACCGCGGCTCGGCAAGCCCGGTAGTACCAGTAGGTGGTCGTGTGGAGCGCTACTCGGCGGGGGAGCCGCACGGGGACGCCGACGACTCGGGCGACCAGCAGCCAATCGTCGATGAGGGCGACGGCGCCGCGGCCACTACTGGAGGGCAAGGTCAGGATCGTCGATGGCGGCCACGGCCGCTTGGTAGCCCCCTTCGTCGAAGAGGACTCGTCGCAGTTCTGCTTTGGCCGTGGCGATGCCGCCGGGGAGGATCAGAGCAGCATCGCCGAGGTCGACGAAAGCCACTTCGCCGCCTTCCTCGATGCCCCAGCGGCGCCGGAGGCTGGCCGGAAGGCTCGTCTGGCCCCGGTGGGAGACCTTGGCCGTAGATATCGTGTTCACAGTGCTGCATTGTAGCAGCTCCGCAGTTACAAGGCGGTTGTTCTCGGGCGACCTGCCGGCGCAGCCTTGGCCGAGAGGCCTGGGCGGCCCGCGCCGTTCCTGCGACGCCCCGAAGCTCTCCCCGACCGACATGCCCCTGACCGTCCCGCGCAATGCGAATGGAGAGCCCGACCCGCTGCTCGGCGGGATGACCCCTCAGTGGTGCGTGTTGCTCACCTCCGACCCAGACGACCTCCGAGCGCTCTTGGCGGGCACCCCCGAGGTGAACATCCGCAAGGTCTGACCGGGGCTCAGCGCTCTTCGGGAAGCCAGACGGCGTCCCACACGGGGCCGACCTCGGAGACACCGACGTTGCGTGTCTTGGTGAGATCGGATGCGTCGACCACGGCGAGGGTGGTGCCCTTCGCCGCATCTCGGACGAGGAGCTGCCCGCCGTCAGGAGACCAGGCAAGCGGGAGCCATCCGTCCAGCGTGGAGCGGGCGCCGGTAGCCGGGTTGAGGAAGAGCGTGGCGGTCGGGGGTTGCTGCGGTTGAGTGAAGACGTCGATGGCGATCCAGCCCGCCTTCCCCCACTGGGTGTTGCCCACGTCGGGCACCTGCGGGTCGAGCTCGGCCCGGTCGCCGGCAGGGCGGATCACATCCAGCTTCGGTCCGGTGGGTTCACGGCGGAGCACCAGCATCTCTCCGCCCGGTCCCCACGAGGCGCCATACACGGTGGCTCCGGAGGTGACGACCGAGTCGTTGCCCGTGGCGGGGTCGAAGAGGTGGATCTCCTGAATCAGCCCGCCGCCCTGTTCTTTCGTCTGGAGGTAGAGGAGGCGGCAGTCCGGGGAAAGGTCAGGGCCTGAGCCGTTGATCAGGCCCACTGACTCCACGGGCCCGAGTTTGCCATCGCGCAGCTCCTGGAGGGTGTCGACGTACCCCACCTTCTTCTGGGCCGCCGCGACGACGATCTTGTCGGCGCATCCGCCGACCGTGGTCACCCGCTCGTCGGTGGTGAGCCGCTCATAGGCCGGCGGAGAGAAGAACATGCGGTAGAGGTCGGAGGCGAGGCTGTCGGCGCCGGCCTTCACGAAGAACCGGCCGACCGGCGCCGGACCTTCCACGGCGACCAGTTCCCCGGGGCGGACGACCTTCGCCTCAGGGGTCTCCTGGCTCGTGTTGGCGTTGCATCCGGAGAGGCAGATTGCGGCTGTTGTCAGGAGCAGCAGGGCTCGACGCACGGCCGCCACGCTACCCGGGAGGGTGCCGGGCATCGTGGTCAGCAACCGAAGGGGTTGGCGCAGAAGTGCTCGAGGTAGCCGGCGTACTTGAAGCCCCGGCCGAGCGCCTCGCCCTTGTACCACTGCGGAAACTCCCAGAGCCCCTCGCCCACGGAGCCCTGGTAGTTGTTGCTGCCGCCGACGCGGGTGCAGCGCGGGCGGCAGCCGTCCTCCCACCAGGCGTTGACGGCGTTCTGGTGGTACTCGGCCATGTCTCCAAAGTCGTAGGGCGGCACCACCGAGCCCTTGAGCGAGTTGCTGGGCTGCTGCTGGATGGACCCGGTGATGTTCACGCCCTTGACCGGCACCTGGAAGCCGAGGGTGATGGAGTAGTCCTCCGGCGTCTTCCCCTCTTTCCAGTTGTGACCCAGGATCCGGGGCGTCTGAGCGTCGTTGAAGGCCACGCCGGGACCGCTGATGGTGATGCTGGACCCGTTGCCGGCGTCCACGCCGCCGGCGGCGCAGGAGAGAATCTGCGCGGTGGGCTGACGGGCCTGGTCGAGGCGAGCGTTGTCCTGGCTGTAGAAGTGGAACTTGAACGAGCCCTTCGATTACCGCCGGTTGCGGGCGCAGCTCGGCGAGGACCTCAACCTGCTCTATGTGGCCCACCGGAGAGAGATCCTCGACCAGAGCCTCGCCACCTTCGGTCATGTCCTGGCCGACCCGAACTTCGGGGAGGTGTTCGTCGGCGGCGCCCGCCCCGAACGGTGGCGCCACGTCTTCGCGTCGATCCAGTCGCTTTCCTCGTATGGCGTGGAGAACATCCCGCCGCAGCATTTCGACGTCGTGATCGTCGACGAGTTCCACCACGCTCGACAAACCTCTACACCGGCAACGACGCCCGAGCCGCCCTCGTGCTCCGGCGGGTGCAGGAGAAGATCCCCGACCCGCAGCGGATGCGGGCGCTGGGGTTCTGCGTGTCCAAAGCGCACGCGGCGTACATGGCCCGAGTGTTCACCGAGGCCGGGCTGGCGTCCGCCGTGGTCGACTCCGACACTCCGGACGCCGAGCGACTCGACGCTCGCCGGCGCCTGGCGGTGGGGGAGTTGCGCGCCGTGTTTTCCGTTGACGTCTTCAACGAAGGGCTCGATGTCCCCCAGGTCGACACGGTGCTGTTCCTCCGGCCGACCGAGAGCGTGACGGTGTTCCTCCAGCAGTTCGGCCGCGGTCTGCGCCACGCCCCGGCCAAGGCGTGCCTCACGGTGCTCGACTTCATCGGCAACCAGCACCGCCGGTTCCGGTTCGACCTCCGCTACCGGGCGTTGACGGGCGCGTCACGCCGGGCCTTGGAGCATCAGGTCGAGGAAGGGTTGCCGTTCCTGCCGAGCGGCTGCCACTCGAGCTTGACCGGGTGGCCCAGAAAGTGGTGCTGGACAACCTCCGGACGCAACTGCGCGTCAATCGCCGGGCGCTGATCGCCGAGGTGGCCTCGTACGGCGACG
>CAZCVW010000128.1:0-2676 GCA_964502185.1 uncultured Burkholderiales bacterium | reverse complement strand
GCGACGCCGGGCTCTCCACCCCCGACGCCGGTCCCGACGAAGCCGCGCTGCTGAAGCGACTGCACCGCTTGGCCAGCGTGGACGACAAGGAACGCATCGAGACATGGCGCGCCTGGTTCGCCGCCTCCCAGCCACCGACCGTCGAGGACCTGCCTCTTCGCCAGCAACGATTGGCCGCCATGCTGTTCTTCATCTTCTGGCGCACCGGCGGAGACTTCGAGTCGATCCAGGCCGGCCTCGAGCACCTGTGGCGCCATCCGGCGGTGCTGGCCGAGACATTCGAGCTGCTCGGCGTGGTCGCCGAACAGATCGAGCATGTCCCCCTCGCCCTGCCGGCTGTGCCCTTCGCCGACGTGCCCCTCAGCGTGCACGCCCGCTACGGCATCGACGAGCTCCTCGCCGGCTTGGGCCGGGCCACGCTCGACCGGCCGCCGTCGACCGACCGGGAAGGCGTCCGCTACGTCGAAGCGCTCCAGGCCGACGTGTTCACCTTCACGCTCCAGAAGGCGGAACGGGACTACTCGCCGACCACCATGTACCGCGACTACGCCATCTCCCCAGATCTCGTGCACTGGGAGTCGCAGAGCACGACGTCGGAGGAATCCAAGACCGGCCAGCGCTACCTCAACCACCGCCAGCTCGGTACCCACGTCCTGTTGTTCGCCCGGGAAACCGAGAAGGACGACATCGGCACCCGCTCGTTCCTCTTCCTGGGCCCGGCACGGTACGTCAGCGACCAGGGCAGCCGCCCGATAGCCATCACCTGGCGCCTCGATCATCCGATGCCGGCGGACTTCTTCGCTCGGGCGCAGGTGTTGGCGGGGTGACGCCCGGCGTCCTACTCCAGAGCGTTCGTGCCGGCGGAAGCCCGGCCCTGCTTCGCGGCTGATCCCCGGACCAGGTCCGCCGGGTATCTCGCCTCGTTCGATTCGATCTTGGCGGGTGTAGCCACGCTGAGGTCGACCCCGAGCACGTCAGCGAGGCGGATCAGGTAGATGAGGACGTCGGCGAGTTCGTCGGCAACGGCGGCACGGCCTTCGGGGGTGCTGGCGAAGTCGGCGATCTGGTCGTCGGTGCGCCACTGGAGGTGCTCGAGCAGCTCGCCGAATTCGATCGACATGGCGATGACGAGGTTCTTCGGCGTGTGGAACTGGTGCCAGTCGCGCTTGGTAGCGAACGCCCGAAGCCTGACGGTGAGGTCGCCGAGGTCCACGAACCGCACGGTATCGCGCCGGGCCGGCGAGCGGGACGGCCGGGTCGGTAGCCTGCCTGCCGACCACCCGGAGGTAGAGCATGCATCTATACAGCGGCTCGAGCGTCGACTTCATCTCCGACGCCGTCCAGAACCGGGTTGCCGCCAAGTTGGAACAAGCCTTCCTGCAGCACTTCCGGTTCAAGCCCGGGCCGTCCGAGGTCCGGTCGTGGCAGCAGTCGCTCCGGGCGAAGCCCGACGAGTTCCTCGCCCTCGTGAAGAACACCTACCGGGTCCTACTGACCCGAGGCCTCCTGGGCTGCTACGTGTTCTTCGAGGACGCCGAGACTAAGGCGTTCGTGCGTAGCCGGATCGAGCGGCGACCCGCGACAGCTTGAAATTGCTCCCAAACGTGAGTTGCAGGCTGTGTTCCAAGGCATCACGTCGGTCCGGGGGACGTGTTCGCCTCCCGGGTGCGGGAACTGCACAATGCTCGCATCGCCGGTCACGACACGATCCTCGAGTCCGTAACGGCGAGCGGCTGCTGGAGGTACGCGTACCACCCCTCGTCCTGGCAGCGGTCGAAGGTGACCTTGTTCACTCGACCGTGCCGGTTCACCGACACGTTCATGCGAAGGGCGGGGCCGCGGCGAGCGGCGGACACGAAGCTTTCGATGGCATCACGCCGCGTGTCCGCGTTGAGATTCACGCGCCACGACCAGGCGGTAGTGCTCCTGGCGCACCTGACGGACAAGGAACGGTTCGTCCTCGGCAAGCAGCGCCGTGCGTTCTCGCCCCCATCCCCGAAGTGCCTGTGACGCAGTGGTTGAGTGTCCTCGTTGACCGGCCGTGCGGGGGCGAGGGGCGGTAGGGCACGACGGGACCCGCCCCGGGCGGTCCCGACCACCGCCCCGTCGTGTCGCGGCGAGGGATTACCGTCACGCTGTGACCATCGACGTCCGTGTCGTCCCCTACGGCCGCCCCGCCGGCGAGACCCTCGCCGCCGTCGTCGCAGCGGCCAAGGCCGACGGGGCGCTGGCGCCGGTCACCGTGGTGGTCGCCTCCAACTTCGTGGGGTTGTCGGCCCGGCGGCTCCTGGCGTCCGGCCTCGTGGCCGGCGCCGGCCAGAACTCCAGCCGGAACACCAGTCGGGGGATCGCCAACGTGGCCTTCGTCACCCCGTTCCGCCTCGCCGAACTCCTCTCCGGGGACCTGCTCCATGACCGGCGGCCGATCACCAACCCCGTTCTTGGCGCAGCCGTGCGCCGCGCCCTGGCCGAGGAACCGGGGCCGTTCGCGGAAGTCGCCCGGCACCACGCCACCGAGACCGCGCTCGCCGGCCTCTACGGCGAGCTCAGTCACGTCTCCGAGGCCACCCTGGCCGCCCTCGAGGCGGCTGGCGGGTCGGCGGCGGTGGCCGTCCAGGCTTACCGGCGCATCGCCGCCCGGCTGGCCGGCTTCCACGGCGAGGACGACGTCGCCCG
>CAZCVW010000127.1:0-8866 GCA_964502185.1 uncultured Burkholderiales bacterium | reverse complement strand
GCCGCCGCCTCCGCCTCCGCCGCCGCCTCCGCCGCCGGCGGACGCGACACCGCCGGTCACGCGGATCGACTCGGCGCAGGTGACGGGTTCGTCGGTCGAATTCACCTTCTCGGCCAACGAGGCTGGGTCGAGCTTCGAGTGCCGGCTAAACGCCGCCAGCTTCCGGGATTGCTCGTCGCCCGAGTCGTACAACGGTCTGGCCAACGGGAACCACACCTTCGCCGTGCGGGCCACAGACGTCGCCGGCAACACCGATGCGACCCCGGCCACGCACCTGTTCGTCGTCAACGTGCCCGGGCCGTCGACCGACATTCGTGATGCCAAGCTGGCTCCGGCCACGGGCGCCCACTTCGGGGTCCACGCCGGAACCGAGGTCTACACGCCCGAGACCCGCAAGGCGGCCGTCACCGACATGGAGGAGTGGCTGGGGCGGAAGATCGCCATCGACCACTACTACGAGCCGTGGGGCGACGTGTTTCCCAGCTGGCGCGAGCCATGGGACTTCGAGAACGGCCGCATCCCGTTGATTTCGTGGGGCAAGACCACGACGACCGAGATCACGTCCGGCCAGCACGACGCCTACATCCGGGCCCGGGCGGACGGCATCAAGGCGCTCGGGAACGACGTATTCATCCGCTGGTTCTGGGAGATGGACGGGCGCCGCAACGACGACGTGGCGGTGTCACCCGAGGCCTACGTGGCCGCCTGGCGCTACATCCACGACCTGTTCGCCGAGCGGGGCGTCACCAACGTCGCCTGGGTGTGGTGCCCCAACGCCTCGGGGGTGAGCGACGGCCGGGCCATTCCCTTCTATCCGGGCGACGAGTACGTCGACTGGATTTGCGGCGACGGCTACAACTACTTCCCGACGCAGTCGTCGACCTACCGGCAGTTCGACGCCACGTTCCGGAACTTCTACAACTGGGCCAAGCAGCGCCCGAAGCCGATCATGGTGGGCGAGACCGGCGTCATGAAGACGCAGCCGGGGGAACGGGCCGACTGGATCGACCGGATGCGGACCGCCATGCCGGAGCAGTTCCCGAGGATCCTGGCGGTGGTGTACTTCCACGCGCGGCACGAGAACGACTGGCGCCTGACCGACGAGCCGGACGCCAAGCTGGCCTTCTGCCAAATGGGTCTGGACCCCTACTTCAACCCGCCGCCCGGGTCGGCGGCGGTGTGTCCGGGCCCTGGCGAACATACGGGGCTCGGTGGCCTGCTCGGTCCTCTGGCCGACGAGATCCTGGGTGGGTCCGGAGCCCCGCCCGGCGACCTAGCGGCGACTGACAGCAATAGCGAACCGTTGCAGTTGGGCGCTAGGATGGTGACGTGGCCAAGGGCAGGGACCGCGCCGCCCGGGTCGAGGACATCCTCGGCCGGTTCACCGCCGCCGGCGGCCGGCGAACGGCGAGCCGGCAGGCCATCGTGGAGGTCGTGGTCGGGGCCGACGGTCACCTGACGGCCGAGCAGATCGCCTCCGCGGTCCAGTCCCGGTTCCCCTCGGTCAATCTGTCCACCGTCTACCGCACCCTCGAAGCACTCGAGGAGCTGCGGGTGGTCGACCATGTGCACTTAGGCCACGGCCGCGCCATCTATCACCTGACCGACGAGGCCCACCAGCACCTGTTCTGCGAACGCTGCGAGCGGGTCGAGGAGCTCCCCATCTCCCGCCTCCAACCCCTCTTCGGCATGCTCGACAAAGACCACGGCTTCGAACTCGACCGCCGCCACTTCGCCTTGGTCGGGTTGTGTAGGGAGTGCCGGTCGCCGATCAGTGGCGCTGGCTAAGGCTGCAACACCACCAATCTCGGCTCGGTCATCTCGTGGACGGCGTACGCCGGGCCCTCCCGGGTGTTGCCGGAGTCGCGCCGGCCGCCGTAGGGCATCTGGTCGGCTCGCCAGGTGGGGACCTCGTTGATCAGCACGCCGCCGAAGTCGAGCTCCCGGGCGGCGCGGAGGGCGTTGGGGAGGCTGGCGGTGAAGATGGCCGCCTGGAGGCCGTACTTCGTCTCGTTGGCCAGGCGTAGGGCCTCGTCGAGCGAGGCGTAGGTGGCGATGGCCACCACGGGGCCGAAGACTTCCTCGGAGCAGACCTTCATGTCCGGACGGGCGCCCGTCAGCACGGTGGGGGCGAGCATGCCGTCGCGCAGCTCTCCACCGGAGAGCACCTTGGCGCCGGACGCCTCCGCTTCCTTGACCCAGGACAGCACGCGGTCCCGGTCGTCGGTGGAGATCAGGGAAGAGACGTCGGTCGTCTCGTCCATCGGGTCGCCCAGCTTCAGGCCGTCGACCAGGCCGGCCAGGGTGTCGGCGAAGGGGCCGGCCACGGATTCGTGGACGTAGACCCGCTGCGTGGAGATACACGACTGTCCCGCGTGGGAGAAGCCGGCTACCGAGATCTTCTTGGCCGCCGTCTCCCAGTCACCATCGGGCTCGATGATCACCGGCGAGTTGTTGCCGAGCTCCAGGCTCACCTTCTTGCGGGGCGCGCGGCCCCGGATACCCCAGCCGACGTCCGGGGAGCCGGTGAACGTGATCATGGCCACGTCCGGATGGTCGACCAGCGGGTTCCCCACGGCGCCACCGGAGCCGGTCACCACGTTCAGCCACCCCGGCGGCAGGCCACAGCCGTCGATCAGCAGGTCGGCGAGGGCGATGGCCGTCAACGGCGTCTGACTGGCGGGCTTCAACACCAGCGGGCACCCGGCGGCCAGCGCCGGGGCCACCTTGTGGGCCACCAGGTTGAGCGGGAAGTTGAACGGGGTGATGGCGCCCACCACTCCGATGGGCACGCGGAGCGTGAACGCCAGCTTGCCCTCGCCCACGTCGGAGGCGTCGAGGGGCACCATCTCCCCGGCCAGCCGCCGGGCCTCGGCGGCCGAGAAGGTGAAGGTCGACACCGCTCGTTTCGCCTCGCCTCGGGCCGTTTTCAGCGGCTTGGCCGCTTCCCCGGCGATGATCCGGGCGAACTCCTCCACCCGTTCCGTGAGCAGGCGGGCGGCGGTGTCGAGGATCTCCGCCCGCCGCCAGGCGGGTAGGGCGGGGGACTTGAGCACCTCCCGGCCGGCCGCCACGGCCCGGTTCACCTCGGCCTCTCCGCAGGCTGGCACTCGCCCGAGTTCCGCTCCGTCATACGGGGAACGCACGGGAATGGACCCGGAAATGGACCCGGAAATGGACGCGGCGCCCGAGAAGCGCTCGTCGCCGATGGGGACTGGATGCAGGTCGCTCATGCCCACAGTCTTCCAAAGGCCGGGCCGCGGGCGTGACGGCGATGTCACACGACCGCAACGTGGGGGCAACGGGCTCGTAAGCCAAGAGCCCCAAGATGACAAGAACCAAGACCTGGCGCCGGGGGTGACCCCGGCGCCAGGCAATGTTCCGGGGACCTCCCCTGCCCCGGATCTTTGGGGGGACACCCCCATCCCCCGAGGTATGAGGCATCATTCCTGGTCGTGGGCGCACGCATCCTCACTGTCGAAGACGACGAACGCATCCAGGCCGCCATGCGGCTGGCGCTCGAAGACGAGGGATACACCGTCATCGAGGCAGCCAGCGGCGAGGAGGGCCTCGAGGCCTTCGGCCGCCGGCCGGCCGACGTCGTCCTGATCGACCTCATGCTGCCGGGCATCGACGGATTCGAGGTGTGCCGGTCAATCCGGCGCATCAGCGACGTGCCCATCGTGATGGTGACGGCCCGCTCCGACACCCACGATGTGGTGGCCGGCCTGGAGGCGGGGGCCGACGACTACCTCACCAAGCCCTTCGTCCCGAAGGAACTCGCCGCCCGCATCCGGGCCCTGCTGCGGCGGGCCCGCAGCACCGACCACGCCCCGTCGTCGCTGACCTTCGGCGATCTGCAGATCAAGCCCGACGCGGGCGAGGTGCTGCTGTCGGGCGAGCCCATCAGCCTCACCAAGACCGAGTTCCGCCTGCTCTGCGAACTGGCCGGCAGCCCCGGCCGGGTGTTCTCCCGGGAACAGCTGCTCGAGCGGGTGTGGGGTTACGACTACTTCGGCGACGGGCGTCTCGTCGACGTCCATGTGCGCAGACTGCGCACAAAGATCGAAGCGGACGCCGCCCACCCCCGCTACGTCGTCACCGCTCGGGGTCTCGGTTACAAGTTGCAGACATGAAACCACCGAGGCGTTGGCGTCTCGGGCTGAGAACCCGGGTCACCCTCGCCTTTGCCTTCGGCGCCCTTCTGCTCTCCGTCGCCCTGTGTGCGCTCAGCTACGGCCTGGTGCGCAACTACCTCCTGGACCAGCGGGAGAGCTCGGCGGTGCGGGAGGCCTACGTGAACGCCAGGATCACCAGGGACGGGCTGCGGGCCCGGGAGCCCGACCTGCCCCGCATCCTCAACTCGGTGCAGACGCCCTCCGCCTCCCCGACGGTTCTCTACTACGACGACAACTGGTTCTCCAGCTTCCTGGAGGTGGGCCGTGACACCATCCCCGGGCGCCTGCGGGCGGTCGTCGCCCGCGGCGAACCGGCCCGCCAGGCCTTCCGGGCCGGCGGCGACCCCTTCCTGGCCGTGGGGCTTCCGATTCCCCTGGTCGGCGCCCAGTACTTCGAGCTCTTCTCCCTCTCCGAGGTGGAGCGGACGCTCAACTTCCTGGGCTTCGCCCTGCTCGGCGCCGGTATGGCCACCACGGTGGCGGGAGCGGCTGTGGGCCGGTGGGCCAGCACCCGGCTGCTGCGGCCGGTGACGGAGATCGCCCAGGCGGCCGCCGCCATCGCCGGCGGCCAGCTGGAGACGCGCCTGGAGCCGGTCCAGGACGCCGATCTGGCCATCCTGATCTCGTCGTTCAACTCCATGGTCGACGCCCTGGCCAGCCGGATCGAGCGGGACGCCCGATTCGCCTCCGACGTGGGCCACGAGCTCCGCTCCCCGCTCACCACGCTGGCCACGACGGTCCAGGTGCTCGTCTCCCGGCGGGACGAGATGTCGGAGCGGTCGGTGGCCGCCCTCGACCTCCTCGAGGCCGACGTGGCCCGGTTCCAGCGCCTGGTCGAAGACCTGCTGGAGATCTCCCGCTTCGACGCCGGGGTGGCCGACCTGCGCTTGGAGCAAGTGCGGCTCGCCGAGCTCGTGCCCCGGGCTGTCGAGCTGTCGGCCGACCCTGAGCTTCCCGTCCAGTTCTCGAACGGCGCCGGGCGCGTCGTGGTGATGGCCGACAAGCGCCGGCTCGTCCAGGTCATCACCAACCTGATCGAGAACGCCGGCCGCTACGGCGGCGGCGCCACCCAGGTGGGAGTCGAGGGCGGGGTCGCCCTGGCCCGGATCACCGTGGACGACGAGGGTCCGGGCGTGCCCGAAGAAGAGCGCCAGGCGGTCTTCGAGCGGTTCTTTCGCGGCTCGGCGGCCGGACGCCGCCGGGGTGGAGGCCAGGGCTCCGGGCTCGGCCTGTCCCTGGTGGCCGAGCACGTCCGCCTGCACGGGGGCCGGGTGTGGGTGGAGGACCCGCCCAACGGCCAGGGAGCCCGGTTCGTCGTGGAACTGCCGGTCGCGCCCGACGACGGGGATGAGTACTGATGGGTAAGCGTTTCCTCCTCGTCCTCGGCGTTGTGGTGGCCCTGCTGGCGGCCGCCTGCGGTCCGCCGACCGACGACAATCCCCGGGCTCTCGACACGGAGGACGTGCCGTTCGACCTCCTGGCCGTCGACCCGGTGACCACGACGTCCACGTCGCCGCCGATCGGGGCGACGTCGCCGGTGCAGGTCTTCTTCATGGGCGACGAGCGACTCGTCCCCGTCGAGCGCCCGGTGTCCTCTCCCGCATCCGTCGAGAAGGTGCTGAAGGCCCTCATCAGCGGGCCTACCGAAGACGAGATCCGCCGGGGCCTGCGAACCGTGATCAACCCCGGGGCCACGGTACTGACCGCCCCGGTGGAGGACCAGATCGCCACCATCGACCTCTCGGGCGACTTCTTCCTGTCGCCGGTGGTTGAGGAGCAGATCATCGCGCTCGCCCAGACCGTCTTCACCGCGACGAACCTCGGCGGTGTGGTCGGTGTCCGTTTCACCCTCGACGGGAACCCGGCGGAGGTCTTCATCGCCAAAGGTTCCCGCACCTCGGCTCCCGTCGGACGTGCGGTGTACGCCAAGTACGCGCCGTCGCAATGAGTGGTCGTGCCATCGACACACCGTGGTCGTAGGGGCGTCGCGACATCTTCGCCCTGTACAGTGCGCTTTCGCAATCTGGCACGCCGGCCCGGTCGCAGGATCGTCACCCAACCGCAATGTTCGCGTGCGTCATTCGTCGTTTGTGCAGGTCATGATGGGGAAGGCGAACGACGCGCCCTTCTCTCCGGCGTAGCCAGCCGAAACATCGTCGTGTCGGGCTCGGGCTCAAAGCCTTTTCGCACCAGACGTCACTTCCCACAAGGACGCCTCGGCCCACGGAGTTGGACGACCGACTCGAATTGGAGGCCGTGTGGTGCTCGACCAGAACAGCATCAGGCGCGAGGCGCCGACCGATTCGGAGATAGACCTGGACACGGTGGAGATTGGCGGGATGTCCATCAAGATCCTCGAGTCGTGCCACAGCAGCTGGATTTTCGAGCCGGCCCGGTCGCGCTTCCGGCGTGCCCCCCGTGGGACCCGGATGGACATGCCCTGGCCGGAGGCGGACTGGACGCCGTATTTCCGGCTGGAGGTCGCGCCGTCCACCGGCGCCTTCGCCGTGGGGCTCAACGAGGACGACACCCGGGTGCTGCGGTCATGGCTCCACATGGAGCCCTGCCGTCACTGCGGGAACGACCAGACCGGCGAAATCTCCCTCGACGCCGTCCGCCGGAGCCTCGACTCGAGCGCTTGACGCCTCCGGGCCCCATGGTGCCCGTAACCTGAAGGGGCCATGATCGGGCTCCTCCCCCGCAAGAACAAGACCGCGGTTGAACGCGTCGATTTGAACGAGACGGTCGAGCCGGAACGCCGACGGTCGGCTTGGTGGTGGATCGGCGGCGTCACGCTCCTGGTGATCGTCTCCGTGGCCGTCACGCTGACGACGTCGGAGAACCTGTCCAAGTCGACGGGCACCATCAAGCTGACCGGGTCGGCCAAGATCTTCAAGCTCGACGACGTGCGGGAGGGCCACAAGCCCGTCCGGCTGCTCGACTTCGCCGGCACCCCGGTGGTGCTCAACTTCTTCGGATCGTGGTGCCCGCCGTGCCTCCGGGAGATGCCGGACCTCCAGGCGGTCTCGGAGCGCTACCAGGGCAAGGTGGCGGTGATCGGGGTGACGTTCCAGGACACCCGGTCCAAGGCCCTCGACGTGCTGCGCCGCTCCGGGGTCACCTACCCGGCCGGCTGGGACCCGGACGACGAGGTGGCCGTCCAGTACGCCCTGTCCAAGATGCCCACCACGGTGTTCATCTCGAAGGACGGCAAGCTGCTGGAACGGGCCGAGAAAGAGCTCTCCGAGCAGCAGCTCGACTCCATCATCGAGCGCCTGTTCTTCTAGCCGGCTAGCCGGCCACCACCGGCAGCTCCTTGAGCAGCGGCTCGATCTCGACGCGGGAGGCGACGTTGTCCCAGCGGGCCTTGATCTTCCCGTCGGACTCTATGAGAAAGACCCACGGCTCGTTGATGTTCTTGCCCCGGGCGGTCCATTCCTTGGCCGCGTCGTTGAGGGCCTGCCCCTCGAAGTCCTTCCACACCTCGACGTGGATGAAGCTGGCCCGGTCGTCGTAGAGGCCGGCCAGCTCACCGATCATCTCGGTGATCGGCCCGCAGAACTGGCTCACGCAGTAGGTGGGGGTGGAGATCACGAGCAGGACCGGACGGCCGGCGTCGAGGGCCCCCGCCACCGTCTGGGCGTGCAGCTCGGCGTCGGGGACGGGGGAGCCCTCCTCGGCCCGGGAGTCGATGGCGGCCACGGGGACGCCGGGGCTCGAGGCGGTGAGGTTCTCCGAGCGGGGGGCGTCGTCGCCTGCGGCGGGCACCTCGTGCTGGGGGAGCACGGTGAAGACGGTGGTGGCGGCCTGGCGCTTCCCGTCGAGGTCGACGGCCACCTCGACGCCCCAGAACCCGGCCTTGTCGAAGGCGACCTGGGCGGCGTACACGCCCCGCTCCGCCTTCGGCAGGTAGGTGGCCTGGGTGGCGTCGGCCGGCGCCGGGGGTGAGCCGGGAACGGGGATGTAGCGGCCGCTGGCCGCCGGGCCGGGCTGCGGCGTCCCCTCCGCCTTCTTCTCGCCGACGAAGGCGAAGCGCAGGTCGACCGTGCCGTAGCCCACCGGGCCGTTGTCGTTGTCGAATACGCCCACGATGAACCGTCCGGCGTCCCCGACGGCGAGGTCGTAGCTCGCCACCTGGGCCTGGATCTGGGCGGGGCCCGTCTGGCCGGTCGAGTTCGACCCCTCCCTGGCCGACTCCCGGTCGTCGCCACCGCCGCAGGCACCGGCGAGGAGCAGGGCGGCGAGCGCTAGAAAGGCCAGGGGACGGCGCATGCAGGGTGCTCCTCGGTCAGGGTGCGGTCGGGGGAGACGGGCAGGGTTCGGCGGTGACGTCGAGCCGGGCGAGGCCGGCGAGGGTGGCGGCATGGAGCCGGGCCAGGGCGTCATTGAGCTCCGCGGCCGGCTCCAGCGAGGTGGCCAGGGTTTCCTCGACCGCCTGCTTGGCCCGGAGCAGCTCACCGGCCGCCTTCCGGTCGATGTCGGTGAGCTCGCCGGCGATGGTGTGCAGCCCGCCGTGGGCTTCGGCGAAGAAGGTCACGCGGGCCGTCTGGGTGTCGGTGGTCGCCTCCGCCGCCGCCCGGCACAGGCTGTCGGCCACCGACACCAGCGGACGGCGCCCCGGAAGTCCTGCTGGGCCCTCCGGGGCGACGGCGGCCTCTCCCGACCCCCGCGAGCAGCCCAGCGCAGCG
>CAZCVW010000126.1:0-8960 GCA_964502185.1 uncultured Burkholderiales bacterium | reverse complement strand
GACGGTCCGACGAGCAGGCGGTCGCCGCGGCCCGGGCGCGGGCCGGCCGGGGGACGCCACTGTCCCGCCTCGTGGCCGAGGGGCGGTGACGGTCTTTCTCGACTCCTCTGCCCTCGTCAAGCTCTACGCCGACGAGGAGGGCTCCGAGGCGCTCCGGGACGTGGTCGACCCTGTGGTTGTCTCCCACGTCGCCCGGGTGGAGGTCCCGGCCGCGCTCTGGCGCAAGCAGCGCATCGGGGAACTCGACGCGGGCGACGCGGCTCTCTTGACTGAAGCATTCGAGGCCGACCTCTTCGGCGACGAGGAGGAGCCTCCTCGGTTCGCCGCCGTCCGCCTCGGCACGCTCGTGCTGGATGACGCGGCCGGGCTCACCGCCGTGCACGGCCTTCGGGCCTATGACGCCATCCAACTCGCGTCGGCCCGGGTCGCCCGCCGCGCGCTGGGGGACTGTGACCGGTTCGCCGCCTACGACAACGCCTTGCGTACCGCGGCCGCGGCTTGCGGATTTACCCTGCTGCCTTGATGAGGCGCGGACCAGCGGAAAAAGGGGGGAAGCGGTGAGTGCTCTGACCGGACGGGCGGCGCTGTTCTTCCGGCCCGGGGAGCCAATGACCCTGGCCGAGTTCCCGGTGGTCGATCCGGTCCCGGGGGGTGTGCTGGTGCGGGTCAGCCGGGCCAACGTGTGCGGCTCCGACCTGCACTACTTCCGGGGCGACGGCCGCCTGGAGCGTTGGCAGCGCGACGACGGCGCCATCCTGGGCCACGAGATGACCGGCGTGGTGGAGGCCCTCGGGGACGGCGTCACGACCGACTGGGCCGGGGCGGCGCTGGCCGTCGGCGACCGGGTCGTCTACCAGTACTTCGGTCCCTGCGGGCGGTGCCGGGCATGCCTGCGGGGCATGACCGAAGCCTGCCCGTATTCGCTGAGCCGCTTCCTGGCCAGCCCGGCGGAGCCGCCCCACTTCTTCGGCGCCTTCGCCGACTACTACCAGGTCGACCCCCGCATGGCGGTCTTCAAAGTGCCAGACCACGTCACCGACACGATGGTGGCCGGAGCCA
Organism: uncultured Burkholderiales bacterium; assembly: GCA_964502185.1. GTDB lineage: Bacteria > Actinomycetota > Acidimicrobiia > IMCC26256 > BP-133 > CAZCVW01. Next base: position 7,901 of record CAZCVW010000126.1, on the reverse strand, counting down.
ACTGCGCCCTCGCCCAGGTCGTTCACGGCCTGGAGCGGATCGGGGTCGGGTTCGGGGACACCGTCGTGATCCAGGGCGCCGGCGGGCTCGGCATGTACGCCACCGCCGTGGCCAAGGAGCGGGGCGCCCACCAGGTGATCGTCATCGACGGTCTCGACGAGCGCCTCGCCCTCGCCCGGGCCATGGGCGCCGACGCCACGGTCGACTTCCGGGAGCACGCTACCCCCGAGGCCCGCACCGCCCACGTGAAGGAACTGACCGGCGGCTGGGGGGCCGACGTCGTCTGCGAGCTCGTCGGGTTCGCTGAGGTGATCCCCGAAGGCCTCCGCATGCTGGCGCCCGGCGGCCGCTACCTGGAGATCGGCACCTTCTACCCGGGCGCCACGGTGCCCCTCGATCCGGGGCGGCTCGTCGCCGGCAACCAGCGGATCGAAGCGGTCCTGCTCTACAACGCGGCCAGTCTGAAGCGGTCGGTCGACTTCCTGGCCCGCAACGCCGGTCGCCTGCCGCTCGACCAGGTGCTGGCCGACTATCCGCTCGAGCACATCAACGACGCCTTCGCCGACCAACTGGCCAGCAAGCACAGCCGGGCGTCGATCGTCATGACCCCAGTGAATTAGAGAGAGACCCGCTCCAGGATCACCACGGGGATCTGGCGCGTCGTCTTCGTCTCATAGTCGGCGAAGCCCGGCCACTCCTGCTTCTGGGCGCTCCACAGCCGCTCGCGCTCGTCGCCCTCGGCGGTGCGGGCGACGACATCGACGGTCTCCGTGCCCACCTCGACGGAGGCCCGGGGGTTAGTCACCAGGTTGTGGAACCAGTCGGGGTGGCTGGGGGCGCCGGCCTTGGAGCCGAAGACCACGAGGTCGTCGCCCTCGGTCCGGTACATCATCGGGTTGACCCGCTCCTGGCCGCTCTTGGCGCCGGTGGTGTGCAGGAGCAGGAGTGGTGCCCCTTCGAACTGGCCGCCGACCCTGCCGTCGTTGGCCCGGAACTCCTCGATGATCTTCGCATTCCAGTCGTTGACGTCAGCCATAGGCGTCAACGTAGAGGCCGGCGCCTAGGGCACAGGCCTCTCGAACCGGTAGCCCACTCCCCGGACGGTGACGATCCGGGTGGGATCTGAACCGTCGTTCAGCCGGCCGCCGAGGCGCGGCTGCCGATGGTCACGAATCGTGAACTCCGCCGCCTTCGGGGCGCTCGAGCCCTTCGAGGACGTTGAGGACGGCGTCAGCGACCCATCGCTTCGAACGGCCGGGGACGCGCCCGTGCTCAATGAGGATCCCGCCGTCCTCCAACCGGCGGATGAGGTTGAGCGCACCCTGGGGAGTCATGTCGAGCCGAGCCGCGACGAAGTTCGGTGTCAGAACGGGGTTCTCGAAGAGGAGGTCGACAACCTCGCCGGCTCGACTTCGGGTGCGGGACGCGATCTGGCGGTACTGCTCGCGCAGGTCCGCCAACCGCTCGGCCCGCTGAACGGCATCGGCCGCCTGGACCTCGACGGCACGGAGGAAGAACTGGACCCACTCTTCGAGCTGTCCGCGCTCTCGAACAGCCTGGAGGTGGTCGTAGTAGTCACCCCGGTGCGCCTCGAAATATGCCGAGATGTAGAGCAGCGGCTCCGGCAGGAGTGTCTGCTCTACCAGGAAGAACACGATGAGCAGGCGGCCGAGGCGACCGTTCCCGTCAAGGAACGGATGGATGGTCTCGAACTGGTAGTGCATGAGCGCGCACTTGACCAGGGGAGGTATGGGCACGCTTTCGTGCACGAAGCGCTCCCAATCGGTGAGGGCCCGTTGCATCTCGTCGACCGGTGGCGGAACGAAGACCGCCGTCTCAGGCCGGTTGTCCGGCGAGCCGATCCAGTTCGGCGAACGGCGGACCTCCCCGGGCAGCCGTTCTTGGCCTCGGACGCCTCGGAGCAACTCCTCGTGGATCGAGCAGAGGAGCCGGAGCGAGATGGGGAGCCGAGCGAGCTCCGCCAGACCTCGCTCCAGAGCCCGGATGTAGTTCGTCACCTCCCGGACTTCGCCGGTTTCGGCACCGAGGGCGGTGGCGTCGAACACGTCGGACAGGGAAGCCTGCGTGCCTTCGATCCGGGAGCTGGCCACCGCTTCGCGGGCGACGTAGGGGCGGACGAGAAGGTGAGGGTTCGGGAGCAGGCGGCCCGCGCCGGCCAGACGCCCGAGGGCACGGTCGGCCTCGGACAGCAGCAGCACGGTCTGAACGCCTAGATGGAGCTGACGAGGAAGGGCGGCCGGCACATACGTGTAGAACCCGTGCGCCCCGGGCGTCTTGACCACCGTCCCGCGCCCCGGAGCCGAAAATCTCGTTGGGTCCACGGACCCAAGCTACAACAAAATGCGCCCTTTCGTTGTAGCTCGTCGGTTCAGGGCAACGAACGTTGTAGCTGTCAAGGACCGAGGGCATGCCCCGTCTCGCCTGCTCATCGGATGGGCATGACGGTTTCGGCCGGCTTCTCGGCGGCCGCGCCACGGGCGGCGCGGAAGACCTCGTCGAGGCGCTCGGTGAGTGCTTCGTTGAGGGACGGGAAGAGGTGTCCGTAGACGTCCATCGTCACCATGATCGAGGAGTGCCCGAGACGCTCCTGGATGACCTTGGGATGTGCGCCCAGTCCGATCAGGATCGAGGCGCAGGCCGGAGCGGGCCGCCTTCGGGGGCGGTGAACAAGTACTCCTCCGAGCGGAGCGGGCGGCCGGCCTCCCGGCTCCGACGTCTGTGGTCTTTTTGTGGTCTGCGCGTGGTCTGTCGAGGTCTGAACGCGAGTCAGGACCGGCGAAAAACCGGTCCTGACCTGCGCCTTCACTGAGTCGGGACGGCGGGACTTGAACCCGCGGCCTCAGCGTCCCGAACGCTGCGCGCTACCAAGCTGCGCTACGTCCCGAAGAAATCCAGTCTAACTCCCCGCTCCCGCTTCGATCGCTTCCGCTTCTTCGGCCTTCTGGCGTTCCTCTTCGATGGTGAGGAGGTTCTTGACCGTGCGGCACACGGTGCCGGGGTCGACGGGCTTGACCAGGAAGGCATCGACGTTCGACCGGCGGGCCAGGAACTTGTCGGCTTCCCGGTCGAGCAGCAGCAGGATCGGCACGTGGTAGAGGCGCCCGGCCGACTCCTCCAGGCGCAGGTCGAAGCTGACGGCCATCCCGCCCATGTTGCCGATCTGGAGGTCGACGATCACGAGGTCGGGTCCCTCTTCGTCGACCACATTGCGGACGTCCTGACCGCGGGAGACTTCAATGACCTCGAAGTTCGGCCCGGCCAGAGCGGCCCGGACCTGGTCTCTCACCCACTTGGCATCGCTGGCCACCAACGCCTTCGGCATGGTTCTCGCACCTCCTCCGGCTCCGGGCTCGGCGCTCGCAACGCTACTCGGCCAGTAGGTGGCGCCCTACCTCGAGCAGGCTGTCGAAGTCGCAGACATCCCGGGCGAGCAGGGGGACGTGGACGACGGGCACATCGCCCACCTGGCTCTGGAGGCCGGCGAGATGGCGGCGCTCCCGGTCGGAGAGTTCCAGGAAGTCGGCCAGATTGGCGTAAAGGGAGGCCAGGCGCTGGGCCGGCTCTTCGCCCGTCCGCTCGGCCAGGCCGGCGGCCCGGGCCCGCACACCGGCGGGGACCTCCTCGCCGAAGGTCGGATGCATGCGGTTCACCACCAGCCCGTCGACCCCGAGGTTCGCCTCCCGGAGGCGGCGGGCGAAGTAGCCGGCTTCGGCCACGGCGTCGCGTCCCGGCGTCGTCACCAGGACGAAGGCGGTGCCGTCGGCCCCGAGGAGCGCCAGCACCTTGTGGGCCCGCTGGCGGAACCCCTCCTCCATGCCTTCGAAGGCCTGGAAGAACATCACGAGGTCTTCCAAGACCTCGGTGCCGATGACCTTGGAGACGGTGCGGAAGAAGGTCTGCAGGGCGATGTTGGCCACCCGGAGGGACACCCGGGTGGGCGCCATGACGAGCCGGAACAGCCGGTTGTCGAGGAGGCGGGTGAGGCGGGCCGGGGCGTCGAGAAGGTCCAGGGCGTTCCGGGTGGGCGGGGTGTCGATCACGATCAGGTCGTACCGGCGCTCCTCGTGCAGCTCATGGAGCTTCTCCATGGCCATGTACTCCTGGGTGCCCGACAGCGCTCCGGAGATGTTGCGGTAGAAGCGGTTGTCCAGGATCCGGCCGGCCTGGGTCGGGTCGGGCGCGTACTTGAGCACCAGATGGTCGAAGGTCGTCTTGGTGTCGAGCATCAGGGCCGACAGGCTGCCGCCCTCCTCCGCCTCGCCGTTCGGGTCCCACAGCTCGGGGTCGATCTCCCGGGCGGTGTCGGACAACCAATCGAGGCCGAGGACGTTGGCCAGGCGCTTGGCCGGGTCGATGGTCGCCACGACGGCCTTGCGGCCCCGCCGGGCCCCCTCCAGGGCGAGGACGGCGGCCATGGTCGTCTTGCCCACGCCCCCGCTGCCGCAGGTGACGACGATGTGGGAACCGGCGGCCAGCCGGCTCATCGCGGTGCGGGCCGGGACAGTGCTCATGCGGGGGGGATGGCGGCCAGGCCGTCGCGGAGCGCATCGGCCAGCCCCTCCATCTCGGCCAGGCCGAGTTCGGCGGTGAACAGGAACGGCAGGTGCACCCGGGGCAGCTCGAGCGTCTCGTCGAGGCGCTCCAGTTGTCGCTCCTGAAGCCCCCGTCGGGTGGCCAGGAAGGCGGCGGCGCCGGCGAGGTGCTCCACCTCGGCCTCGGCCACGAAGACGCCGGCCGCCTTGGCGTCGGCCTGGATCGAGGCCGGGTCGGTGGCCACCCCCACCATCCGCTCCGGTAAGACGCCATTGACGACGAGGGGCGCCAGGTGCAGGCCCGCCCGCCCGGCGAGGGTCTCGGCCGTCTCCAGGGTCTCGCTCACCGGCGTCTCCTCGGGGAGCGTGACCAGCATCACGCGGGCCCGATCGGGATCGGCCAGCATCTCCGTCACCTCGATGGCCTGGTTCAGGACGGGGCCGGCCCGCACCGCGTCGAGGAGCCCTTTGGGCGAGAGCAGGAAGGTGACGGCGTGGCCGGCGGCGGGCCCGTCCACCACGATCACGTCGGCCACTTCGGCCCGCTGCAGCGCCTTCACCTTGCCGAGGACGAGGATGTCTTTCATACCTGGGACGGCGGTGGCCACGACGTCCACGGCACCGGTGCTGACCAGCCGTTTTGAGATCCGGCCGAGGCCGTGGCCCTCGAGATACTCGAGCAGCGCCTCGTCGGGGGCGAGGTTGATGGCGGTCACCCCCGGATAGAGCGGGACCCCTCCGTCCAGGCTGTCCCGCCCGAACATCGTGGCCAGTCCCGACTTGCCCTCCAGCTCCACCAGAAGTGCCGTCCGACCGGCGCGAGCGGCGGCCACCGCGAGGGCCGCCGAGACCGTGGTTTTGCCCACGCCGCCCTTCCCCGCCACGATGATGACCCGGGACGAGGAGCACAACTCTGCGAGCTCCATCGCCCCGATGCTACGAGAACCCCTGTGCGCCGACTCCTTTTCGTCCTGTTGGTACTGGCCGCGGCCCTGTCCGCGGCGGTTCCCGCGCGCGGCGCCGAGGGCCACATCGACGTGGTCCAGGTCGAAGGGATGATCGACCCCGTGGTGGCCGACCTGATCACCGACTCCGTCCGCCGGGCGGAAGACAGCGGAGCGACGCTCGTCATCCTCCAGGTCGACAGCCAGGGGGCGCTCGACGTGGACCCGGCGCCCATCCTGCGCCGGGTCGAGCGGTCGTCGGTGCCGGTGGCGGTGTGGATCGGCCCCGCCAAGGCCCACGCCCGGGGCGCGGCGGCGGCGATGTTCCTGTTGGCTGACGTGAAGGCCATCTCCCCCGGAGCCAAGGTCGGCCCCACCCATCCGCTCCGCCTCGACCGCCCGGGGGTGAAGGCCGGCGTATCTGTGCGGGGGGCCGGCGTCCCCGTCCTGCCCGAGCGGCTCCGGGGTCAGGAGGCCGTCGACGCGGGCGTCGCCGACTTCCTCGCCCCCACGCTGGGGGACCTGATCGTCGGGCTCAACGGGCGTGAGGTCGAGATGCCCGGCGGCACGGTCACCCTCGCTACCGCCAAAGTGATCCAGACGGACGACGGTCCGCGCCAGACGGCCAGCGTGCCCGTGCGCTTCGTGAAGCTCGCCACCCTGGCCGGCGTGCAGCACTCGCTCACCAGCCCGGCGGTGGCCTACCTGCTGCTGGTGGTGGGCCTGGCCCTGATCATCTTCGAGTTCTTCACGGTGGGCGTCGGGCTGGCCACGCTCACGGGCGCCATCGCCCTGGCCGGCGCCTTCTTCGGCTTCTCGCACCTGCCGGCCAACTGGTGGGCGGTGGCGCTCATCTTCCTGTCCGCCTTCGGGTTCGCCGTCGACGTGCAGGCCGGCCACCTCGGCTTCTGGACGGGCGTGGGCGTCCTCGGGCTCGCGGTCGGCTCGCTCGGCCTCTTCGGCGGCTCGTCCCTGCTCGACGCGCCCCTCTGGCTGGTGATCCTGCTGGTGGTCGGCCAGACGGTGTTCATGCTCGGGATCATGACGATCGCCGTCCGAAACCGGTTCGCCGTCCCCACCGTGGGGCGCGATTCCATGATCGGCGAGGTCGGGGAAGCGCACACGGACATCGACCCCGACGGCGTCGTCCTCGTCCACGGCGCTCCGTGGCGGGCTCACACGCGTCGAGGTCGCCCGGTCATGGCCGGCGGGGCGGTCAAGGTCATCGCGGTCGACCAGCTGGTCCTGGAGGTGGAAGGCGCAGAATCCGCCGATCAACCCACAGGGTGAGACCGACCTGTACGCCTCCCCCCAGCCTTGTTCTCCGGCGCAGCTCCGGTATAGCGTCCGGCCCTCAAGTCCCCGGTGCCGGTAGGAGGAAGTGGTCGTGGGCGCTCGCACGCTCGAAGCAATCTGGCAGATGGGCGCCCTGTGCAAGGGGCCTGACTCCGCGCGGTTCTTCCCGCCGAGCCATTTCGAACGCAAGGACGAAAAGGAGATCCGGGAGGCCCGGGCCAAGGCCATCTGCCGCAACTGCCCCGTCCAGCGTGAATGCCTGGACTACGCCCTGCGGATCCGCGAACCGCACGGCATCTGGGGTGGCCTGAACGAGCTCGAGCGCAAGGCCATGCTGGCCGTGCGGGTCGGCTGACCGGGCCCGTCTCCAAGGTCATCGGCAGTTCGTCGGGGGGGATGGCGTCAGGCCTGAGGGCCGGGGACACGCTCGTCCCCCCGCCGGCGGGTGACCCCCTCGGCGTCGAAGCGGGCCAGGATCGCCAGTGCGTATTTGCGCGACGAGCCCAGTACGTCGCGGGCCTGGGCGACCGTGAGCGACCCGTTGTCCCGTAAGGCCTCCCGGACGCGGCGTCGGCCTTCGGCAAGAGCCGCGGCGGTGAAGATCAGCCCGTCGAGGTCGACGAGCAAACCTTCCCGCACCAGGCCCCGCACGATCTCCGGGCGGGCGCCGAGCTCGGCCGGGGTGGGCGGGGCGAAGGGCTCGGCGTCGAGGGCGGCCAGGAGCTTATTGGCCTCGGGCTCCTCGGCCACCCGGGTGAGGTGGGAGGCGAGGCGGGCCCGGCCGTGCTCGACGACCATCCCCGGCATGCCCTCCAGGGTCGCCCGGGTGCGGGCGGCGTCGAGCCCGAGGATCGGGGCCAGGGCGGTGAGCTCGAGGCCGGGCTCGAGCGGGGCCCGCCGGTGATGCTCGGCCACGGTTTCGGCGGCCCGCGCCCGGAGGGCTTCGAGAACGGGGACGGCGACCAGGTACTCACCGCCGGCGACGGGTACGGCGGCGCCGGCGCTCACCAGGTCCTCGGCCAGCGCTTTGGCGGCGGCGACGTCCAGTCCGGCCAGGGCGACGAGCTCAGGCGGACGGAGCCAGGGCCGGCCGGCCAGCAGCCGGACG
>CAZCVW010000125.1:0-8965 GCA_964502185.1 uncultured Burkholderiales bacterium | reverse complement strand
CGCGGAGGTGATGGTGATCCCGCGCTCCCGCTCCTGCTCCATCCAGTCCATCGTGGCGGCGCCGTCGTGGACCTCGCCGAGCTTGTGGCCCTTACCCGTGTAGAAGAGGATCCGCTCGGTCGTCGTGGTCTTGCCCGCGTCGATGTGCGCCATGATGCCGATGTTGCGCGTCTTGGCCAGGCGGGCGGCGGTCGTGCTCACGAAAATCCTCCTCGGGTGGGTGGGGTGTCGCGCGGCCCTCCGCGCACCAGAGGAGTTATCGGCGACTCTGCCGTCCGGCTTGAACGATTTGCCCTTCTGCCCAGTAAGGGTTGCTTCAGCCTACGGCACCTACCGCACGCAGTTTAGCGACTTCTTCGCCCGAAAAGCCCCAATCGGCCAACGCCTCATCGGTGTCGGCTCCGGGCACGGCCGCGGGCCCCCGGATCTCACCCGGCGTGCGGGAGAAGCGGGGAGCGGGGGCGGGCTGCGTCACGCCGGCCACCTCCACGAAGGTCCGGCGGTGGACCATGTGGGGGTGCTGCGTGGCCTCCGTCATGGTGAGGACGGGGGCGAAGCAGACGTCGGTCCCCTCCATGATCTCGTTCCACTCGTCCCTGGTCTTGGACCCGAACACCTCGGCCAGGCGGGCCTTGAGTGCGGGCCAGGCGCTCCGGTCCATCTGGGCGGCGAAGGCCGGGTCGCCGTCGAGGCCGGTGAGGCGGAGCAGCTCGGCGTAGAACTGCGGCTCGATCGAGCCGATGGAGACGTAGCGCCCGTCGGCCGTCTCGTAGGTGTCGTAGAAGTGGGCGCCGCCATCGATGATGTTCGACTCTCGCTCCTCCGACCAGAAGCCGGTGGCGGCGATGCCGTGCATCATGCCCATCAGGGTCGCGGTCCCGTCGACCATGGCGGCATCGACCACCTGCCCGTGACCCGAGCCCTTCGCCTCGAGCAGAGCACAGGTGACCCCGAAAGCAAGGAGCATGCCGCCGCCGCCAAAGTCGCCCACCAGGTTGATGGGCGGGACGGGCCGCTCGTCCTTGCGGCCGATGTGGGCCAGGGCGCCGGCCAGGGCGATGTAGTTGATGTCGTGGCCGGCCATGTTGGCGTAGGGGCCTTCCTGGCCCCAGCCCGTCATCCGCCCGTAGACGAGACGGGGGTTGCGGGCCAGGCACGCCTCGGGGCCGACGCCGAGCCGCTCGGCCACGCCGGGCCGGTACCCCTCGACGAGGGCGTCGGCCGACTCCACGAGGCGCAGCACGACCTCGGCGGCTTCGGGATGCTTCAGGTCGACGGCCACCGAGCGCCGACCACGGTCGAGGACGTTGGCGGCGAGGCCGTCGGTCGGCCGGCGCCCGCCGGTGCGGTCGACGCGGAGGATCTCCGCGCCCATGTCGCCCAGCATCATGCAGGCGAACGGTCCCGGGCCGATGCCGGCCAGTTCGATCACCCGGTATCCCTGAAGTGGTCCCATGCCAATAAACGGTACCCTCCCACCTCCATGCGGCTCGCTACGTGGAACGTGAACTCGCTGAAGGCCCGGCTGCCCCGGGTCGAGGAGTGGCTGGAGTACGCCCGGCCCGACGTGCTCTGCCTGCAGGAAACGAAGCTGGCCGACGAGGCCTTCCCCGTCATGCCCTTCCAGGCCCTCGGTTACGAGGTCGCCTTTCACGGGGAGGGCCGGTGGAACGGGGTGGCCATAGTCTCCCGGGTCGGCCTGGAGGACGTGGAGGCCGGGTTCTCCCCCGAGCCGGAGGAGGGGCTGACCGAGGCCCGGATCATGTCGGCCACGTGCGGCGGCGTCCGGGTGGCCAGCCTCTACGTCCCCAACGGCCGGTCCGTCGACAGCGAGCACTACCAGCTCAAGCTGGCCTGGCTGGCCCGGGTCCGGCGCTGGGTAGAGGAACGCCACCAGCCCAGCGACCCGCTGGTGCTGACCGGCGACTTCAACATCGCCCCCGACGACCGCGACGTCTACGAGCCGGCCAAGTTCGTGGGCGCCACCCACGTGAGCGAGCCGGAGCGGGAGGCGCTGCGTGAGCTGTGCCGGTGGGGGCTCGTCGACGGGTTCCGCCAGCTCTACGAGGACCCCGAGCTCTACACGTGGTGGGACTACCGGGCCGGCGACTTCCACCAGGGCCGGGGCCTGCGCATCGACCTGATGCTCCTGACGGAGCCGCTGGCCAAGAACATCACGTGGGGCCTCGTCGACCGCAACGCCCGGAAGGGGCCCAAGGACCGGCCGCCCTCCGACCACGCCCCCCTGTTCCTGGACATCGACGTGTAACCCCGATCGTTCACGAGATGTCAGTGGACGATGCGGGCGGGGGTGTGCCAGAGGGTCCAGCGGAGCGTCTTGGGTTCGGCCGCGGCGAGGGGCCCGGTGAGGCAGAGGAGCTGGAACCAGCGGACGAGGTCGGCGGCGAAGCACACGGTGGCCAGCCAGGCGGCGTTCCCCGCTCCTGGGCCCGGCCCACGAAGAGCACTCCCTCCCTGCCGTCGGAAGCGGCGAGGTACTCATGGGCGGTGTCGTCCTTGCGTTGCCCTTGGCGAAGCTGACCAAGTCCACCCCGCGGTCGGCGGCGAAACGGTGGACATCGGCGACGAACTTCTTGGTGATCGGGTCCATCAACGCCGACGACACGAACCGCGCTCCCCGGTGGGCGATAAAGAAGTTGGCCACACCCTGCTCGTACTGCAACCGGGGCACATACACGTTGAGGTGCATCCGGTCGATGCACTCCACCTCGAGGGTCACGTGATCAGCGAGGACCTCGGCCACACTGCGAGCTACCGTCATGGGCGGGCTCCCGGTCGTCGCTGCCCTACCACGGGCAACAAACCGCTTCGAGCGGTTCAACAGCGAGGCTAAACACCCCGCACGCAGTGCGCTCGACCGGGAGTCCGCGCCCCAACACCATCAACGCGAACCCGCCGCCAACACCGACTCGTCGGGCTGGGGCGGAGCCCCGTTAGTACTAGTCAGATGGGGCGGTCTCCAATCGGTGCCCGTTCCGGCAGGTGGCAGAAACGCGGAGAAGTTGACCGTTCGGCCGAGGGATCTTTGGGTTGCGATCCGGCCAAGCGACCGGAAGCGGACGCGGCGCCACGCCCCGTCCCAAAGGGGGGCGACCTGATCCTGAGGGACTAGTCACCGTCAGGAGACCGCTGCATACTCCGTTCACTGTTCACTGACGAACGGAGGTCAACACCCCGGCGGCGAGCGCCCACCCTGGGGCATGGCCGATACCTGTTACGGAGGCATCGACGTGCTTTATCGTATTCGTCCGCTCCTCGTTGCGCTGCTGGCCTGCGCCGGTTTGACCTTGGCCGCCAATCCCGGGACTGCTGCTGCCGACGGCGCCCAGGGTGGCTACTCGATGCTCACGGCCGACGGTCAGGTCTTCAACTTCGGTGCCGCCCCCTGGTGCGGCAGCAGCAAGGTCATCACCAGCTTCCAGAAGGCCACAGACGTCGAGATCACCCCGAACGGCGCCGGTTACTGGGTCCTGCAGGACACCGGCTACGTCGACTTCTTCTGGTGTTCGGACACGCTCGATGACGACTGGAGCGCCTACGAACACAACAACTTCTTCGGCGACAAGCTCACCGGCGGCGAGAAGGCCGTGTCCATGTCCCCGCTTCCCGACGGCACCGGGTACTGGGTCTTCACCACAAAGGGCCGCGCCATCCCTTTCGGCCAGGCGAAGTGGCACGGCGACGTGGCCAATGTGGCCCTCAACGGCCTCGTGCTTGACTCGGTGGCGACGCCCAGCGGTCTCGGATACTGGATGGTCGGCTCCGACGGCGGGATCTTCAGCTTCGGGGACGCCAAGTTCTCCGGCTCGACCGGCAACATGAAACTCAACAAGCCGGTGATGTCAATGGCGCCCGACGCCGACGGGACCGGCTACTGGCTGGTGGCTTCGGACGGCGGCATCTTCGCCTTCGACGCTCCCTTCTACGGCTCGGCGGGCAACATCAAGCTGAACAAGCCGATCTCCGGCATGGTCGCGCAGCCCGGCGGATACCTGATGGTGGCCGAGGACGGCGGGATCTTCGCCTACGGGGCGACCGAGTTCTACGGGTCGCTCGGCGCTCGCCCTCCGGCCAGTCCTGTGGTCGCTGTCGCATCCTTCGACCGTGCCCCCCGCTCGACGCCGACTTCCCAGGTTCAGCCAACCCCTGACCCGCAGCCGACCCCGGCACCTCAGCCGACGCCGCAGCCCCAGCCGACCCCCAGCCCGGAAGAAGGCACGTTCGGGGACGGCACCTTCAGAGTCGGGTCCGACATCCAGCCGGGCACTTACCGCACGACCGGTTCCACCACCAACTGCTACTGGGCACGCCTCTCCGGATTCAGCGGGGAGTTCGAGGACATCAAGGCGAACGACATCGGTAGTGGCCCCAGGGTCGTCACCATCCTCCCTTCGGACGTCGGATTCGAGTCGTCCCGTTGCGGCACCTGGACGAACGACCTCGTCCCGATGACCGCAACGCGAACCAGCTTCGGCGAGGGTGTGTTCATCACCGACCTCGACTTCACGCCGGGCACTTACCGCACGACCGGTTCCACCGCCAACTGCTACTGGGCACGCCTCTCCGGATTCAGCGGGGAGTTCGAGGACATCAAGGCGAACGACATCGGCGACGGCATCCGGACGGTGGCAGTCCAGGCCTCCGACGCAGGAATCGTCTCGAGCCGATGCGGCAACTGGACCAGGATCAGCTCATAGGAGCCGGGCACTGAGCTGAGTGGCGGCGGGTGGCGGACGGCTGGTTGGCCGGCCGCCACCCACCCGCGTATCAAATCCTGCGCCCGCCACCAGCCCCTGTCGCCAGAGGAGCAGCCAGCGTCACGGCGCCAGCAGCCAGGCGCGTAGCGCGGTGACGGAGTGGCGAAGGCCGACGGCTTCCAGGCCAGCGGCCGCTGCTGAAGCGAGGAATGGGCGAGGAGATTGAACGTGCCCTGGCCGCTGACGTCGATCGCTATACCCGGCCGATGGAGCGGTGCGAGTCGACGTGGACGCGGGTGATCGAGTTCGCCTGGCAAGACATTCCAAGTCAAGCCGACCGTCCATTCGGTCGATAGATCACAAGCTGAACCGATTCGGCGTGCACGAAAGGTCCTGCGCCTCGCCTCGGCAGCGACAGCCCGGGCCGAGTTGCGAGAGGCCTAGTTCACCCGCGCATGACCGACAAGGAGATTCGCAGTGGACACGATGGCCCCCCAGACCCCGCCCGACTGGCGCGCCCCCGAGCCGGTGGCGTCGCCCAAGCCGTTTTGGAAGAAGAAGCGCTTCATCATCCCGGCTGCTCTGGCGGCCATCATCGCCGTCGCGCCCAAGGGCGAGAAGAAGGACGCCGAGCCCGTGGTCCAAGCCCAAGCGGGCGAGGTCAGTGAGACGCCGGTCGACGCGGCTGCTCCCGCTGAGGTACCGGCCGCTCCGGTGACGACCGCTGCTCCCGCCTCGGCGCCCAAGAGTGATGGCCGCCTCTACCTCAACCGTCCCGACTCCCAGAAGGAGGACAAGGAGCGCCGCATCGGCCAACCCGTCGAGCTCTCCGGCTTCACGGCCACGCCGTCCGCGCCCACCTTCAAGCAGAGCCTGTCCATGTTCGAAGAGGACGGCTACGTCATCATCGACGTCGGCCTGCTGAACCGGGACAAGAAGACGCAGTCTTATGGCAGTGGCGACTGGAAGCTCCAGACGCCCAACGGCCAGGTGCTGGACGTCAACTTCGTCTCCAGCGTCGAGCCGACGTTCGAGGTCTTCGGCGACCTCATCAACGGCGGCCGGGTGGCCGGCAAGATCGTCTTCGAGGTCGGGCCCCAGAAGGGCGACTTTTACCTCATATACAAGCCCGACGCCTTCGATTCCGCTCGCGGTATCTGGCAGGTGAAGCTGTAGGCAGGCGTTTCACGGCTCTGGTCCCGCAGCCGCACCCACGGGACGCTCACCGCTCTGGCGCTGGACCCGCACCCCCAGCTGAGGTATCCAGCAGTATTCGTTCTGTCGCCGGCTATCTGATGGTGGGGGAGGACGGGGGGATCTTCAGCCTCTCCGACAAGGGATTCTTCGGTTCCCTCGGCAACCACCCTCCGCCCGCCCCATCGTCGCCGTCCGCGAAGGGCGGTGAGCGCGCGGGTGTTCAACCGTCCGGGCTCCAAGGTGCCCTGCGGCTCTTCGGCTAGCCGGACCGCGTCCTCACGAACGAGACGAGCATGAGCGTTCAGACCTGTGCGCACGGACATGCGGTGGAGATGACCCACCGCTTCTGCCCCACGTGCGGGGACACCCTGTTGTCCCCAGTGGCAGACATCCCGGCGGCTCCTCAGCCGGCCAGTCCATCCTCCGGCGGAGCCGTCAACTGGAGTCTGTGGGGCCAGCGCCTAGGAAGGCTGTTCAGCATTCGGGTCCAGATGGCGTGCTTTTTCGGCGCCGCCATCGTGGGTTATCTGCTCAGCCGCCTCTGGGAGCCCCTCGTGTGGGTGACCTGGCCGCTGTATGGCCTCTTGATCCTGGCTGCCGTGTTCAACGACGACAACGTCCTCTACTGCCCGTTCTGCAAGAAGCGGGTGAAGATGGGCGCCCAAGCTTGCCACCACTGCGGCAGAAACGTTCTGTCCGCCCCCATAAGTTGATCTCTTGGAACATTTCAAAGGAGTAATCGTGAAGAAGGTTGTTCTGCTCGCGGGTATCGCCGTGCTGGTGCTCGCAGGTTGCAGTGGCGAGAAGAAAGATGTCGCCGTCCCCGACGTCATTGGAGAGCGACTCGACTTGGCGCAGAGCCACCTCGAGGATGCCGGTCTCGAGTACGAGGCCCTCGGAGGCGGAACCGTCGGGATCGTCGTCGAGTCGAACTGGACCGTCTGCCAGACCGAGCCCGCCGCGGGCGCCACCGGCGCCAAGAAGGTGAAGCTCGTGGTCGACCGCGTCTGCTCCGAGAGCCAGAGCGGTGGGGTTGGCAACACGAGCAGCACCACCGCGACCACGTCGCCGGCCCCCACGACGACCACGGCGTCGGCCCCCACGACGACCACGGCGTCGGCCCCCACCACGGGGAACTCAGCGTCCGCGAAGATCGCTGTGCCCGACGTAGTCGGCAAGGACCTTCAGATCGCTCAGGACACCATGCAGGCGGCCGGCCTCTACATCCTCACGTCCCACGACTCCACCGGTCAGGGCCGAGCGCAGGTCCTCGACCGGAACTGGAAGGTGACCGACCAGACCCCAGCTGCTGGGACAATGGTCGACGAGGACCAACTGATCGACCTTGGCGCCAAGAAGTTCACCGACTGACAACATCAACCAGCGATAACGAACAATTACCTAAGTGTCAGCCTCCAGAGACCTCCCGGGGGCTGCCGCCCTCGAGGCTCAAGGAGTCAGCAGGCCCGTGGGGAGCCGAAGCCGATGTGGCCAGATCGTCACATCCACCGGCCTGCCCTGCCGGCTCACCCCCGGCCACCGCGGCCGCTGCCGGTCACGCTGACACCGCCGCCACGCGCGCCTCCAGGGAACCACCCCTATCTTGCCGGGTCGTTGCCCCCCGCCCGGCAACGGTACGCTCCGTCCGCCGCCCACGCCGGAAAGGAGGACGCCCATGGCCATCCGGGTCTCCCGCTTCCTCGACGTCTCCGAAGGCATCCAACCCAACCAGTTCACCGTCGGCGAGCACGAGGAGATCAAGAGCCTCGACGAGCTCGACCCCATCTACAAGAAGCTCCTCGACGAGCCGGTGGCCGCCGTCCTCGGCGTCCTCGGCAACGACGGCCGGCCCAACCTCACGCCCGTGTGGTTCGACTACGACGGCGACAAGGTGCTCCTCAACGTGGCCGCCCACCGCAAGAAGATCGACTGGATCCGCAAGAACCCGCAGCTGACCTTCCTGCTGGTGAACCCGGCCAACGCCTACCACTGGGTCCAGATCCGCTGCACGGTGGCCAACGAGATCCACGAGGACGACCCCGAGGTCGGGCACCGGGCCGCCGACCAGGTCGACAAGATCTACACCAAGTACACCGGGAACGATCCGCCCTACGCCCTGCGGGACCCGTCGATCAACGAGCGCCGGGTCCTCTTCGAGTGCCCCGTGGAGCGGGTCGCCCTCTTCGGAAAGCCCTGAGTCTGAGCCGTTCCGCTGGGCCCCGGGTCGTCGTCGTCGGCGGGTCCCTCGGGGGGATCACCGCCGGGCTCGTCCTGCGCGACGCCGGCTGCGACGTCGACGTGTTCGAACGCTCCCGGTCGGCGCTGGAGGGCCGGGGGGCGGGCATCGCCGTGCTCGACGCCACCTTGCGCTACTTCGTCGATCGGGGCGTCGCCGACCCGGCCGAGGTGTGCACGTCGACGGGCTGGATCCGCTACCACAACCACGACGGCTCGGTGGCCTACGAGGAGCCGCATCGCTACCGCTTCTCGTCCTGGAACACGATCTACCGGGGGCTGCTCGGTGCGTTCGACACGGGCCGCTACCACCTGGGCGAGGAGGTGTCCGGCTTCTCCCAGGACGAGGCCGGCGTCGACGTCGCCTTCGCCGGCGGGCGAGTGGAGCGCGCCGACCTCCTGGTCTGCGCCGACGGGACCGGTTCTGGGTGCCGGGCCACGCTCCTGCCCGAGGTGACCCCCACCTACGCCGGCTACGTCGCCTGGCGGGGCACGATCGCCGAAGCGAGCCTCAGTCCCGAGTCCTACGACGTGCTCTGGGATTCGATCACCTACCAGCTGCTCCCCAACAGCCACATCCTCGTCTACCCCATCCCCGGGGCGGACGGGTCGCGGGAGCCGGGGAAGCGTCTGGTCAACTTTGTCTGGTACCGCAACGTCTCCCCGGGCGAGGCGCTCGCCGATCTGCTCACCGACCGGGGCGGCGTGGCCCGCCCGGCGTCGCTCCCGCCCGGCGCCGTGCAGGACCGCCACGTCGAGGAGCTGCGGGCCGCCGCCGCCGGCCTGTCCCCGGCCATCCGGGAGGTCGTGCTCTC
>CAZCVW010000124.1:0-9007 GCA_964502185.1 uncultured Burkholderiales bacterium | reverse complement strand
CCTGACCGCCCCGGGCGGCGGGAGCGGTGATGGGTCCTTCGGGCTACAGGGAGTCGATCTGCAGGGGTGTCTGACGGGCCAGCGCGTCGAAGTCGCGGTCGGAATGGAGGACCGGGACACCGGCGCGGATGGCGACGGCGGCGATGAGGCAGTCGATCAGTTTGCGGGCGGTCTCGCCACTACGGCGGCAGCTCCGGAACAGCCCCGCGGCCTCCTCGTAGTCGGTGGGCCCGGTCGGTAGGACGGACGCCCGGGCGAGGAGCCGGCGAAGATCGACGAGATGGCGTTCATCCCGCGCCCCGGCGAGGACCTCCATCCGGATCGGGTCACAAGTGGCGATGTCGGCGTCGAGAAGGGCCTCGACGCGACGGCACACCGCGCTGTCGGTGTCGCGGAGGAACTCCACCCATGCCGACGTGTCGACAAGGATCACCCGGCGCGACTCGAGCGCATCTCGCCGAGGTCGCCGTCCCAGCCCGAGCCCCGCAACCGCCTCGCCTCGTCCACGTCGAGTGGCTCGGCGGCGAGGACCCGCAGCGCGAAATTCACCGCCTCACGTTTGCTGGCGAGGTTGTACCGGTCCATCACGGCCCGGCATGCGTCGTCGTCGATGTCGATGTTGGTGCGCGCCATACACCTACGCTACACCAACAGTCCCGGCGGCTCTGGAATGCCCGATAGAGCCCCTCTGAGATCCTACGTAACGATCCTCGTATTTCGACGACCCGGTGCTGGCCATCGAAGGACCCGGTCGGTCGGGGAGTCAACGCTGCTGCGGGAACTCGCCGTCCGGCGCGGCGGGACTGATCACCGGTTCCACGAGCCATGACGCACTGCCCGCCGCCGCCGAGTCGCTGACCGGACGGCTGCACCTGCTGAGCGCGCTTCCGCTCTCCCATGGGGAGCTGCTCGGCGCCCGAGAAGACTTCCTCGAAGCCGTCATGGCCGGGCACGTCGTGGTCACGGCGGAGCCCTCCACTTCTAGCCGGCAGGACTACATCGACCGGGTCTGCGCCGGCGGATTCCCGCTCGCGGCCGCGACGATTACGGGCGCGTCATTCCGGTTCGGGCGGGGGCTGAATGGGAGGAACCGGACAAGTCACACGGCCCGATCCGGTCCTTACGGGCCGGGAGTCACCTCGGTCACGCCCGGCCATGACCCGAGACGGGCGGAGAGCTGAGATCGGTCGGCATCAGAGATTCCGGCCACCAGGCTGATGCGGACGACCTTCGCCTCGTAGTCGGCTTCCGTCGCGGCCACGCCGACGAGTTCCACGAGCGACTGGGCGAGACGGCGCAGACCGTCGGGGGCTCCCGCCGGGTCGCCGTGAACGACCAGGCCCGCAGGGCCGAACGGGTAAGAGCGCTCCACGACCACCGGTTCGGCCACGTCGGTGTCGTTGCTGCATCCGCCGATCACCAGGGCGGCGGCCAACAGTCCGGCGACGACCCCAGGCTTCACCGGGCGCGGAACTCGAGCATGAGTCGGACGGGCATCGTGACGGGCGTCGCCGAACCCTGCGGAACGGCCCACATGCCGCCGCCTCCCACTTCGGCACCATCAGCGGCCGCTTTGCCGTCCGCCGCCGACCATCTGACCTCGAAGTTGTTGTCACCGAAATCGGGGTGGACGGTGCCGGGAAGGACCCGGAACAGTTGGCGGGCTTCGCCGGTGGCCACTCCGGCGGTGGAGAAGGTGCGGTCGTCGTCCAGCAGGACGGGGGTGTCCTCGGCGTGAGCTACGACCCGATCCTCGGGAGGATCCCAGTTCACCAGCTGGCCGACGGAAGAGCGCACGCCGACCCGTACGCTCTGGACCCGATGGTCTTCTGTGGGCCGGGCCCGTCCGATGAAGCGCCAGATCACGTAGTCCTGCTGAGGGTCCTTCTCGTTGGTGAAGGTGTAGACGTCGAAGCAGCCCTTGCCCGTCGCCGCCTCGCTGCGGGAAGCGACGCAGACCGTCCGCATGCCGGGCTGCACGGTGAACCGGTCGGCCGCAAACGGATCGCCTCCGGTTTCCGGAGCCTCGGCGGTACTGCCGCGAGCCGAGGAGCACAGGGCCATGGCGACGATGAACACGGCGACGGTGAAGCACCGGCGGCTCGGACTCACGTCTGTCCCGTCGCCATCTCGTCCTTCGGGTGGTACCACACAGTCCAATTGCCCGTCTCGGTGATGAATCCTCCGCCGGGAACCTTCCACTTGTTGACGCCACCGGAATGGCGAGAGACCGGTGGAGCGTCACCATGGCCGTCCTGTGCGATCCACGACGAGTGGTACACGTGCTGGCCGGCGAAGGGATGCACCAGACCGGGGAAGGCCCTGAACGTTCCGGACACCGGCCCGACCGAGAAAGAAACGTCGACCGGGTCGCCGACAGGCCGGTCGTCGGCAGGGTCCCACTCCACGTTCTCGCCCATGTCCTGAGCGTTCCGTCCCTTGACCCGCACGAGGCCGGCATGGCTCGCCCGCACGCCGATCTGGAAGGTCTCGAGGTAATAGGCGGCGCTCGGGTCACGTTCGGTGTCATCGGCGTAGACCCGGAAACAGCCCCGGCCCTCGAAGTAGGCGCGTCCGTCGGTCTGCGGGGGGCAGTACGTGTGCAGGAGACTCGCACCCTCGCTATTTCCGGCGCGAGCCTCGAATGTGTGAGCGTTCACGGAATTCCCCAGTGGTGGTGTAGTTCGTTCATTTAATTCCCCACCTCGCCTGTCAAGTAATTCCCCAGTCGGGCGGGGTCGGGGGGTATCCCCGGCTTGGTCTCTTGTCCTGTTCACGCTCGCCCTGTCGTCGAGGCAGGGAGAGCGCCGAGTGGCAAGGAGATCGTTTGCCGTGATTGACGTCGTCGAGATTTTGGAGCACTGGTACTCGGGTCGGGCCAAGCTGCTGGTGGCGGAGAGTGTGGGGATCTGGCAGCGGCGGGCCCAGCCCAGCCAGGCGTCGAGGATGGCGACGGCCTGTTTTCCGCGGTGTTGGAACACGAGGCGGAGCTGTTCTTTGAGGAGGTAGGCCCGGTAGAGCTGATGGTTGTGGCGGGCGATCCAGGCCAGTTTGGCGGCTTGGCGGCCGGTGGGGTCCTCGGGGTTCTTCCACAGGGCGTAGCGGCAGCCCTTCAGCTGCGCGGCCCGGTCGCTGAGACCCATACTCCGCAACAGGTTCCAGATCCAGCGGCGGACCACGTCGAGGGCTTGGGACGCCCACCGGCAGATGTGGAACGGGTCCAGGCAGAGGGTGGCGTTCGGGCAGGCGGCGAGGGCGCAGTCGGCGATCCACTCGGCTGCGTCGGCGCTGATCAGCTTGATGCGACTGGCTCGTTGCGGTCCGAGGAGATCGAAGAACGCCTGGAGGGTGGCCCGGTCGTGGCCGGCCTTGGCCCACACCAGGCGGCCGGTGTCGTGATCGACGACGACCATCAGGTACTTGTGGCCGCGCCGGTAAGAGATCTCGTCGATCCCGATGCGGGTGAGCCCGTCGAAGGGGTCGCTCACCTCCCGGGCATCGGCCACGACCCTGCTGGCGATGGCGCCCACGGTCCGCCACGCCACCCGCATCAGTTCGACCACCGCTGTCTTCGAGGTGTGGGTGACGAGCCAGGCAACCTGGTCGTCGAAGGCCCGGGTGTGCCCCGCGCCATGGCGGGCCCACGGCACCGCGGCGACCACCACACCGTGGTCCCGGCACGCCACCCGGGGAGCGGCGGCCTCGATGAACACCCGGATCGTGCCCGCGTCCAAGGCCCGCCACCGGCGCCAGCCCTCGCCCCCGGTCATAGCGGCTCGCCCGCCGACCGCACCGGCCGCAGCGCCGCGCCGCGTTCACCCGGAGCCGGCAGGCCACCACGATCTCCCCAGCCGGTTCGTCGAACTCGACGCCCTCGACCACGACCCCGCGCTCGACCCCGACGATCCGCGCCCATACCCTCTTCGATTGCACGCCGCTGCCCTCCCCTTCGCTGACCAGCCATCGACAGCCGGAAAGCCAAGCAGGGCAGCGGCATGCACCGCCTAAACAGTCAGACCAGGACCCACGGATCGGGGCGGAGAGCCCCTTTTCTCTCACCCTGTTCGTCCGCGGGTCACCCGAGAACTGCTGTAGCGTCCACCTCGTCGTCCCGCGTATGGAGGGAGTATGGCAATGCCCGTGTTGATGATCGGTGACGTGCCGAACCTGACCGAGGAGGTCTACGCAGGGATGATGGGCCAGATGATGCCTCTCATGCGAGCCTCCAAAGGCTTCATCTCCCATGCTGGCGGGCCCAGTCCGGCTGGCGGGTGGCGCGTCGTCGAGATCTGGGAGTCCGAAGAGGACGGCCAGAGCTGGTTCGACGACAATGTCAAGCCCAACCTGCCTCCCGACATCGTCCCGAACCGGACGTACCACCCGCTTCACACCGCGTTCACCAACTAGGCCGACCCAATCCCTCGCGGCCGGGACGGGAGTGGTTCCCTGGTGGGACGGGAATTTGTCTGCCGTGACGGGCGCGGGCACGCGAGACTTCGTGGTCGTGTTCGTGGCACCCTTGGCGGCGCCGCTGGCTGGGCCGTCGACAACTGCGCTGGGCGATTGGTATGCCACGGTGCTGTTCTGGAAGCCGCAGGCGGCCCTGTTCGTCAACGAGTTGACTCTCTTGCCGGTGCTGATGCCCTTCGCTCCCGCTGCCACAGTCATCGATCGGTTCCCCGCAGCCCTGGAAACCTTCCTCAAGGCCCACGGCGTCAGCGATCGGAGTCATGAACGAGTTCACCCACCTCGGTCAGATCTACTGGTCGGACGGGCCCAGCGACCTCGTGGCGCTGTCGGTCCGGCTCGCCGAGACTCCATGCGGACCGCTCTACAGCAGAAACGTCAGCCCGGACCGCGAGCTCGCAGCCCTGGCGGCGCAATATCTCGAATGATCACCGTTGGACGCGCCAGTCCTGCCCCAGATCGCCGGCTCGAAGCGGCCCCGCTCAGCCGATGCAGAACTCGTTGCCCTCGGGATCCTGCATGACCGTGAAGTAGTCAATCTCGTCGTCTTCGGTGCGTAGATGCGCCGCTCCTGCTCCGACCAAACGGCCGACTTCCGCATCCACGAGCGGCTTGCGCATCTCCTTCGGCATCACCTCTGTGTCGACGACCCGGCCGTCGAGATGGACGCGGTTCTTGGCGACTTTCCCCTCGGGGACGCGATGGAACAACAGCACCCTCAAGGGGCTAGCCGAAGGTGTTCACCGTGTCGGGTTCGATGGTGATGACGTAACGGATCGTGCCGGGCGGGTCGAAGCTTCGTCACATCTGATGAGTACTTCACCCCGATCTTCTTCTGCACGACGAGACCCTCATCGACCGCCGCGGTCGCCGTACCACGGACCTCGAGCGTCCGGTACGGCATCGCCGGGTCGACGCAGATGGGGTGACGGCGGTGAGCACGGCGACGCCGGGTGCGTCGGTGTCGACCCGGAAGCGAGATCTTCTCCAAATTCCTCGATATGAATCCCGGCTGCGCGGAACAATTCTGGGAAAGTCGGGTCCGTCCAAATCTCAGAATCGTCCAGACCCACGCAGTCGATAGTTTCTCGACTTCAAAGGGGACCGCCTTCCGGTCGCGGCAGACCGCGGTGCCGGGTGCTGCCCTGGGGAGCAGCACCCGACACCGGGCCCGAGTCGACATCAGCTCTCGCGTCGGTTGATGCTGAGCTGGGCCACGCCCAGCACCAGGGCGACCGCGATGGCGCCGCCTAGGCCGTACCGCACCCCGTCATTGAGGCTGCTGGAGAGGACGATTATCTCGAACACCACCAGTACTCCGAGAGCAGATCCGATGACGTTTTTCGAGTGTCGCCATGTCATGTTGTCGTTCACTGTCTTGTCCTTTCTCGATTTCATTCTGACATTTCTTTGTTTCCGCGCGGACGCACAGGGTGCTCCCGGGAGGTCAGTCCTCCAGCTTCAGGGCTTGCCGGAAGGAGACCTTCCTGCGGGTTTGCATCAGAGATCGTCGGTAGACGCGCTCGGCGAGGACGATCACGACAGCTGCCGTGACGAGCGAGATCGCCAGGGACAACATGGGCGTGGTGATAGCCACGCCTTCGGCTTGCAGTCGCTCGTATTCGCCGTCGATGTCGTCGACGACGAAGACGACGATCAGGTTGAACCCGGCGTCGGGCCGGGAGAGCGAGACGAAGCCATCGGCGGCCATGCCCTCGTTGAAGCCGAAGTGCTGCTATTCCTCGCTTGTGTCTCGGACCGTTCAGTGCCCGGCGCCCGCCGGCCACGCCACCCCGGCCTCGTCGTGGACCGTCCGCACCGTCCGCTCCAGCTCGTCGACCAGGAACCCGTCCCCCGTCCGGCGGAAGGCCTCGGCCAGGGAGCGGTAGTACCAGAGGACGTCGTCCCGGCCGGTGGCGTTGAAGCGCGTCCAGAGCTCGTCGCCGACCCGCCGGTAGTCGGCCAGGATCGACCGGGCGTTGTGCAGCTTGTCGGCCAGCTCGACCCGCCGCGCCGACAGCGTCGCTTCCGGCACCGCATCGACGATGGCCCGGTGCCGTTCCCGCCAGGACCCGTTCTCATCCCCCATCGGACCCGTGCACTCGTCCACGACGCCGGCGACGGCCGGGCCGAACCGGGCCGTCAGCGACTCGACCGTCTCCCCCTGGTCCTCGATGGAATCGTGGAGGAGGGCGGCGATGGCCTCGTCCTCGCTGCCCCCGTCCTCCAGCACCAGGGAGGCCACGCCGAGGAGGTGCGAGACGTAGGGGATCCGGCCGCCCTTGCGGGTCTGGAGGGCGTGCAGGCGGGCGGCGTGCACCAGCGCCTGCTGGAAACGGTCGCCGAGGACCGGGTCGGGGGTCGGAGCGGTGTCCTGCATGGAGGCGGCTTCCTTGCTCGTGATCGCCGGACGGGCCCGGGTGCTCCGCTTCACGGTATCCCCGGCGCGTCCATCACGGCCGTGTCTCCAACAAACCGACAGGGGGGGTTCGTCCCGCGCCGCGTCATATGTCCGAATTCCGGACGTTGGAGAGAGGACGGGAGGCGCCACGCCGGCGTCCATGCGCCCGGGTCTCCGGCGTGGCGTCCCGTCGCCGGTCAGGAACCGGAGCGGAGCTTGAAGAGCGCCCCGGTGGGATCGGCGGCCGTGGCCAGGCGTCCGTACGGGGTGTCCTCGGCGGGCTGGACGATCGAACCGCCGAGGTCGACGATCGTGGCCAGGGCGGCATCGGTGTCCTCGACGCCGAAGTAGATCGACCAGCTGGCCGGGACTCCGTCGGGCAGGGAGGCGCTGGCGTCCATGATGCCGGCCAGCATGGCTTCGCCCTCGCCGAGCGTCGTGTAGCGGAACTCGGGGGTGTCGCCGGCGACGTGGGTGTCCCACTTGAACACCTCCCGGTAGAACCGGACCGAGGCGTCGTAGTCACGGGTGTGCAGCTCGAACCAGGTCGGCGTGCCCGGCTCACCGAGGATGCCGAACCCCTTGTGGAGGCCGGGCTGCCACATACCGATGGCGGCCTTCCCGGCGTCGGTCACCATGGCCATGCTGCCCAGTTCCATGATGTCCATGGCGGGGACGATCACCTCACCGCCGTTGGCGGCCGCCGCGTCGACGGTCGCCTTGGCGTCGTCCGTGGCGAGATACACGGACCAAACATCCGGCATTCCCCCCATCTCGGGGCCGTTGCGCATGCAGCCCGCCACGGGGATCCCGTCCTTCAGGAAGTTGACGTAGCCGCCGTACTCCTCGCCGGGGTCGTGGACCGTCCAGCCGAACAGCTCGCTGTAGAACGCCCGGCTCTTCCCCGGGTCGGAGGTCATGAGGTCAATCCAACAGGGGGCACCGATAGGGGCTGAGTCACGCTTGGGCACGAGAGGCTCCTTCACGAAAGTTCGAACGCAGTTGACGGCTTAGGCGGCTCGGCCACCCGAAACTTATCGGTGCTGGGCGACGAGATGGCATCGGTTTGGAAAACTGCTAGACCCGGCGGTCCTCGTGAACCTCCCCGCCGTCGACGGCGGCGAAACGGGCGCCTCGGCACGGCGGCGGAACCCGCCGGGTGTCACAGGACGAGGGACTGCTCGGCCACGGCCGGCGGGCCGACGATCCGCTTGATCCCGTCCTGCCACTGCACGACCACCAGTTCGTGATCGGCTTGGAACCCGTCGGCGGCGAGGCCGAAGCGGCCGAAGAACGTCGTGGCCCGCAGGCGTCGGGCGACGGCGAGGAGCGTCTCGTTATCGCCGTCGCCGGCTCCCTCCATGCACCGCAGAGCGATCAGTACCGCGGCGTAGGCCTGGGCCGCCGGGTACTCGACGTGCGCCCCGTCCGTACCCGTCGACCGCTCCGGGGCCAGGCGGGAGCGCAGCGCCCGCACCACGTCGACCGCCCGGGGCCCGACGTCGGGACGGAACCGTGCGCCTTCCTCCCACTGCGACGGGGCGAGCACCCCCTGCGCCCGCCGGCGTCCCACCGCGGCGGCGAACTCCCCCAGGCCGGCCGCCACCGCGGCCACGACCGGCGGACGGGTGCGGAGCCGCTCGATGACCGCCACGTCGTCGTCGAACGACCCGGCCAGCAGCAGGACGTCGGCGTCGGGCGCCTCGGGAATCTCCGCCGGCGTCACCACGCCGGTCACCTGCATCCCCAGAAGGGCGGCCGCCTCGACCGCTCCTTCGGAGGCCGCCCGTCCGAACGATCCCCCTCCCGCGCCCACCAGCACCCGGGCTCCGGGGACAGCGGCGGCGGCGACCTCGAGGACCGCAGCCAGATACCGGCTGGTGGGCGAAGCGACCGACACCACCCACGGCATCGTCTCCACCGCGTCGGCGCTGCCGCCGTGGTTCCACAGCACCCGGCCCCGTTCCGCCGCCCAGCGGGCCGCCTCGCCGGTCAGGCCGCTCCCGTAGGGCCCCACCATCAGGTCGGCCCGGGCCAGGGCGTCGAGGGCGTGGCGCAGCCCCTGCGGGGTGCCGCCGTCGTCGAGCAGGGCGAGGTGGGGCTCCACCGGACCGGAGCGGAGCGTCACCCCGCCCGCCT
>CAZCVW010000123.1:0-9024 GCA_964502185.1 uncultured Burkholderiales bacterium | reverse complement strand
GGCCATGCAGCAGATCAAGACCGAGGCAGCAACGATCCGCTGGCGCTCCAACGGCGCGTTCTGCTGCCCGATGGTGCTGCGGGTCCCGATCGGCGGATACCTCACGGGCGGTTCCATCTGGCACAGCCAGTGCGGCGAGTCGATCTTCGCCCACATCCCCGGCCTGATCGTGATGTTCCCGTCCCGGGCGCAGGACGCGGCCGGACTCCTGCGGGCCGCCTTCTTATGCTCCGACCCGGTGATGTTCCTGGAGCACAAGCACCTGCTCCGCCAGCCCCACACCCGCGACCCATTCCCGCCGAGCGACTACGTCATCCCCCTGGGCAGTGCCCGCATCGACCGGGAGGGGAGGGACCTCACCATCGTCACCTACGGCGCCACCGTCGAGCTGTCCCGCCGGGCGGCCGACCAGCTGGGTGACGAGGCGTCCGTCGAGATCATCGACCTCCGCTGCCTCATCCCTTGGGACCAGGAGCTCGTGGCCCGTTCGGTGGCCAAGACGTCGAAGCTCCTAGTCGTCCACGAAGACGTCGGCACCTGCGGCTTCGGGGCCGAAGTGGCCGCCTGGATCGCCGAGCACTGCTTCGACTCGCTCGACGCCCCCGTCCGCCGGGTCACAGCCCAGGACTGCCACGTGGCCTACGAGCCGACGCTCGAGAAGGCCATCCTGCCCCAGACCGACGACATCGCCCGGGCCGCCCGGGACCTGCTGGGGTACTGAGCGCCGATCTAGGCTGCGGGGCCGAGCGCCGAGTTCGGCCGGCCCGAACGGTCTGCGCTTTACTGCGGCCCGAGACGAAGGAGGTGCGAGTTGTTGCGCATCAAGGTGATCCTGGTCTCCACGCTGCTGCTCGGGTCGGCCCTGGCGGTGGGCGGGACGCCACCGGCGACGTCGGCCCCCG
This sequence comes from uncultured Burkholderiales bacterium, assembly GCA_964502185.1. Classification (GTDB taxonomy): domain Bacteria; phylum Actinomycetota; class Acidimicrobiia; order IMCC26256; family BP-133; genus CAZCVW01. The sequence continues at coordinate 8,122 of CAZCVW010000123.1, read as the reverse complement.
CGCCGACGTGCACGTTCTCGGGGGACCTAGTCCTCGATCCGGGCCTCTCGGGGACTCCGTCGTCGGGCACTTTCGAGAGCGCGCCGGGGGAGGACGGGCGCTACCGGTGCAGCTACAGGTACGGCCCGGCCAAGACGGGCTCGGCGGGAACCCGCGGATGGTACGGCACCGTCGACGGCGACAGTTGCGCCGCGGGCGGCGAAGGCGAGGGCACCCTGCGCCTCGGGGAGGGCGGGTCGGGCGCGGGCGGCGACAACGACTTCACCTTCACCTACTCGCCGTTTTCGGAGGACGGCGTGGCCACCGGCGAGTTTCACAGCGAGCGCTTCAACGGCACGCTGACGTTAACGGCGGAGGACGGCGACTGCGCGCTGGCGCCCGTCACCCGGATCCGCCTGGAGGGCGAGGGAACGTTGCAGCCCTAACATGGGCCAGGGACCTCGCCGCCGAGCTCGAGGATCTCGGCTACGGCGCCATTTCGCCGTCAGGTACCGTCCGACCAGTGGCGGGCCCTGGCCCCCGCCCTTGTCGAACTGGCCGGCACCGTGGGCCGTGGAGCTGAAACCGAGAAGGGGGCAGTCCTGTGAGCGGGGGAGAGCTGAAAGCGGGGGCGCGTCTGCGCAGTGTGACCTCGAGCGCCGAGGTCGTCGTGGTCCGGGCGCCATCCGAGGCTGTCGAGATCGCCTGCGGAGGGCCCGCCATGGTGCCCATCGGCGACGGCCCGGCCGCCGCGTCGGGCCCCGATTCGGGCCTGGACGAGCCCGTGCTCCTGGGCAAGCGCTACACCGACGAAGAGTCCGGCCTCGAACTGTTGTGCACCAAGGCGGGCCCGGGGACACTCACCTGCGCCGGCCGGGTCATGCCCCTGAAGGACGCCAAACCGCTTCCGTCGTCCGACTGAGGCTGTTCTTGTCGGGTTCAACCCGAATCGGGAGCGACCTTCCGCCTGGCATGATGAGTGGATAAGTGAGTGGGACGACGCAGACGTGGGCCGCGCCCCGATCTGCCCCTACTGCGGTGTCACCGCGCTCCCCGCGGAACTCTCCAACGTCATCGATTCGGACTTCGTCTGCGACAACGCCGACTGCGATGCCTTCGGGGAGCGCATCGAGTCCTAGCGGGCGTCGAGGTCTTTGACGAGGAGAATGTTGTGCTCGTGAGCTCGGGACAGTCGGGATAGGCGGCGAGGATCACTGAACCACCGTACGACACAACCTCGCCGGCTCTCCCCTCCGCAGGAGCGGTATCCGCCGACCAAGACCTACCGATGAGCGGTCCAAGACGCAGAGCAAGACTGGGATTCAGACCCAGGACCGGCCCGGAATGCCTTGTCCTGCAATGCTTTCTGGTGGATCAGACGAAACGTTACATTGTCCCCGTACACTTGTTGTATCCGGGTGTGCCGGGTTGACTAGCGCAGCGGCCGCAGGCATGGGCCGGGAAGAAGGAATCATGCGTGGCAAATTCGTCATCAAGCAGGCCAAGAAGGGGTTTCACTTCAAGCTCCTGGCCAGCAACGGCAAGCTGATCTCGACCTCGGAGGCCTATCCGACACGGCGCAACTGCATGCTGGGCATCGAGTCGGTGCGCAAGACTGCTCCGGACGCCGCGGTCGTTGATTCGGCCGTTCCGGTCCGTGGCGCGACAAAGACAGCGCCGTCCAAGGCCGCCAGCCGGAATGGGACGCCAGCTCGATCGACCGCCAAGCCGGCGGCGAAAGCCGTCAAAGCCGCCAAAGTGCTGAAAGCGACTCCGGCCCCGACCGCCACCAACGGCGCCCGGCGGGCGAAGCCGGTCGCTGCCGCGGCTCCGGTCGCTCGCGCGGTGAAGAAGGCAACGAAGCCCACGGCGGCGAAGCCCACGGCGGCGAAGAGGGCAACGAAGGCGACGTCCAAGTAGGCCCCTACACCGGAGGCGTCCGGACGCTCGGGTTACGGGATGAGTCGGCTCGCTCCGCGCACCTTTGATGGCGTGGTCTTCGCAACGCGAGAAGGTGCGCGGCGTGTGGCGCTTCGGCGGTGCCTACCGCAGGGATGGGACTGGTTCTACGCCTTCGTGCGCTGGGCTCTGGAGCGCGCCGCCGCCAGCGGCGCGGCGGCGCCGTCGACCGCCTCCGGGCGGGGATGGAAGGCCCGGACGGTGGCGAGGGCCGCGGATTCCCCGTCTCGGACCTGGCGCTGGAGCGTGCGGGCTTGGCCCTTGAGATGCTCCAGGTCGGGATGGCTGGGAAGGCAGAGAGCGGGCACGGCGGCCTCCTGTCCACGGTGCGCCTGTCGGAGGCGCTCCCGTCAACCCCAGTCCTCTCGCTTGTTCACCCAGGGGAAGGGCTCGTCCGGGATCGGTACCGCCAGCGCCCGACAGATCGGCTCCCACCCGTCTCCCGGCCGCCAGTCGACCAGTCGGGCCGGCGGAACCGCGCTTCTGACGTCGAGGTTGTGTCGCTCGTAGGCCGCCATCAGCGTCTCCGGGTGGTCCCAGTCCGGTGTCCCGGTGAACCGCTCGAAGAGCGTGACGAGATCGCGGCCCTCGTGGCGCGCCACCGGCAGAACCGTGGCTTCGAGGCTCTCCCACCACACCTCGGCACTGACCCGGGAGGAGAGCAGCACCGGCGCACCCGGATTCACCTCCAGGAGCTGACGCCAGAACATCGAGGCCGGCCAGTCGACGGCGGCGATGAAGCCGTCGAGCACGTCGGCCCAGCTGGGGGAACCGCCGGCCAGCGCCGTTCTCCACCCAGGACCGAGATCGAAGGGATGCCCGGGAATCTCCCTCATGTGGTAGCAGCGCCCGCCGGTGAGGCGCTCGAGGGCGAGCTTGAGCGAGTGGCTGCCGGTCCGCGGCAGACCGGCGCCAACGATTCTGAGTGTCGCATCGGGCATGCCCCCAGATTGCCCGATCTCGCCTGCATTCGCGCCCGGTCCCTTCGGGCATGGCACGCTGACGCCGTGTCCGATGCCAATAACTTCGCTCTCCTGCTCCTGCGCCTCGCGCTCGGGGCTGTGATGCTGGCCCACGGCCTGAACCACGTCTTCGGTGGCGGGAAGATCGCCGGGACCGGTCGCTGGTTCGAAAGCCTGGGGATGCGGCCCGGTGTGCTCCACGCCTGGCTGGCCAGCCTCACCGAGATCGGGTCCGGGGCGCTGCTCATCGCCGGGTTCCTCACCCCCTTTGCCGGGGCCGGGGTGGTGGGCACCATGGCAGTGGCCTGGGTGACGAACCATCTCAAGAACGGGTTCTTCATCTTCCGGCCCGGCGAGGGCTGGGAGTACGTGATGGTGCTCACCATCCTCGGTGTGGCCATGGGCACCCTCGGGGCGGGCGAATGGTCGCTCGATCACGCGGCCGGCATCTTCGATCCGCCCGGCTGGGGCGGGCTGGCCATCGCCCTCGGCGCCGGCGGGGGAGGGGCCGCCGCCCTCCTGGCCATCTTCTGGCAGCCCGTCCCGAAAAAGGCCTAGGCCTAGGCGACCGCGGCGGTCCCCGTCCTGGGTGACCATCCCGAGCGTCTGGCGGATCGAGTCGAAGGTCAGGTCCCGGACGTCGACGCCCCCCAGCCGGATGGTGCCGCTGTCGACGTCGTAGAGCCGGGGCGCGAGGGAGGCGATGGTGGACTTGCCGCTGCCCGAGGAGCCGACCAGGGCGACGAGCTGGCCGGGTTCCACCCGGAAGGACGCGCCGTGGAGGACTTCCTGGCCGCCCCGGGTGTCGAGCGTGGCGACCTCCTCCAGCGAGGCCAGCGACACCTTGTCGGCCGCCGGGTAGGCGAAATGCACGCCGTCGAACTCGAGCGACGCCGGCCCGTCGGGCACGGCCACCGCGTCGGGTTTCTCGGTGATCAGGGGCTCGAGGTCGAGCACCTCGAAGACCCGCTCGAAGCTGACGAGAGCCGACGGGATGGCGGAGTTCGCCCGGGCGGCGCTGCGCGAGGTCATGACCTAGGGGTAGTCGCGCAGGTCCAGTTCGAACCACACGGTCTTACCGTTGTCGGTCATCTCCTCCACGCCCCAGGCGCGGGACAAGGCATCGACGATTCGGAGACCCCGGCCACTGGTGGCGTCCCGGCTGCCCGGCTGCATGACCGGTAGGTGTCGGTAGTGGTCCACGACTTCGACGCGGAGGGACTCGCCCCCGGTGTGCAGGACGAGTTCCCCGGCCGTGCCGACGTGGAGGATGAGGTTGGTGACGACCTCACTGGTGAGTAGTTCGACGGCCGCCATGAGGTCTTCGCTGACCTCGGAAGCGAGCGCACGCCGGACGAACCTTCGTGCTTCCCCTGCTGACGCAGGCTCGGGTTGGAGGACCAGACGGGCTTCCATAGGCCGTATCTACCGTCGGATCCACTTTCCCTAACTGGTAGCTATTGGGCTGCTCGGTTACTGGCCCTTGTCGTTGAGCTCGCGCTGGTACTTGGCGGTCGACGCTTCCACGGCGGCCAGATTGGATTTCGCCAGTTCCTCCCGGGCGGCGCTGGCCCGGGCGGCGGCGGCCAGGGTGCTGGCCGACTGACCCTGGAACTGCGGGATGACGTGGCGGGCGAACAGTTCGTAGCTGCGCCACTTCCGGTCCGGCGCGGCCCAGTCGTGCGTCAGCTGCAGGTAGGCGCCGAAGCCGCCGTTGGACTGCTTCCAGAGCCGTTCGATCTGCTCCCCGGCGTCGTCCGGGGTGCCGATCGTGCCGATCCCGCTCTGGTTCACGAACTCGATGTACTCCCGGATGTTGCCGCCCTTCCCGACGTCCATCTGGGGGAAGGCGGCCGTCTCCTGGAAGTACTTGAACCAGGGGACGATGCCGTGCTCCACGTCGCGGTAGGCCTGCTCCCGGGTCTCGGCGATGTGCATGAGGCCGACGAGTCGCCACGCCTTCCGGTCGACGGTGGTCCCGTAGTGGGCGGCGCGTTCCTCCATCACGTTCCAGTGGTGGCCGAGTACGTCGAAGCCGGCCGCCATCGTGGCGCCGATGGAGAGCAGCCCGAGCCCGTACCGTCCCGCCAGTCGGGGCCCCGACGGGGAGGCGACGGCGGCGATGGCTACCTCCATGTGCGGGTGCGTGTACGGCCGCAGATGCAGCCGGGCGTCGCTGAGGACCCAGCGGTCGTTCCTGAAGGTCACCGGCTCGTCGCTGCGGAGCAGCCGGACGATCACGTCAGTGGCGTCCTCCAGGAGTTCCCGGGTGGTCGGCATGTCGAGGCCGATCATGGCCGCGTCGCTCGGGAGCGCCCCCGGGCCGAGGCCGAGCATGAACCGGCCCCGGGTGAGGTGGTCGAGGAGGACGGCCCGCTCGGCCACCCACAGCGGATGGTGGTAGCTGGCGCTCACCACGCCCGTCCCCAGGCGGATGGTCCGGGTCCGGGGGGCGGCGTTGGCGATGAAGATCTCGGGCGAGGCGATGATCTCGCTGCCGGCGGAATGGTGCTCCCCTATCCAGGCCTCGTCGTAGCCCAGTCGGTCGAGGTGCTCGACGAGGGACAGGTCCCCCTCGAGGAGGACCGTCGGGTTCTCGCCCGCCGGGTGGAACGGAGCCATGAAGATGCCGAACCGCATACGTCCGTAATCCATGCCGCCCCCTCGTCCGTCTCTCAGAGCCCAGAGCCTAGGGTCAACGCAGGCGCGTCGCCGCCGCCTAGCGGGCCCGGCGGCGTGACCGGTGGGCGTCGACGCGCCGCATCGCCGGCGTGGAGCGGCGGACCGCCGTGAAGGGAACAATCCGGGCAGAGCGTCGATCCGCCCTTGACCGATGGCGCTCCTCTCGGCAGGGTAGGGGGTACCTGGACCGCTCCAGTGAGGGTCGCTGGACCGAGCACCTTCCGGCGGTGCCGGGGTATGTACTAACGCGCAAGACCGACTGTCGAAGGAGGTCGCGACGTACATGGAAGCCGCCAGCGGCGAGGAGACCCCACCGCGCTGAGGGGCCGGCCGTCGATTCGTGTCTTCGGCCGGCGAATGCAGGTCAGACGGCGCCCCCTCGGGCCCTCGGGTCGTTCGGATCGGGGACGCGTCTGACGAAGGACGAAGTGTGCGGGCCGGACACCGATCGATCTTCGGTATCCGGCCCGACACATGTCAAAGCCCGATCAACCCTGGCTCGGTAGAGTCCGCACCCACGTCCCAGCTGACGTTCGACGACGAGGCCACGGCCCGCTCGCTGGGGAAGGCGTACCGGAAGCGCGACATGGTGCGCCGGCGGCGCCTTCACGGGGACGAAGGCGGGCTGAACCGGCGGTGTCCGGGCAGGTCAGGGGGTATCGTCTGTCGAAACTAGATCAGCTCCCCCCGCGTTTCGGCCCGTTCGCGCGCCGCTCCGTCGATGAGCACATCAGGGTCGCATTCGCATTTACCCCCGAAGGAGCACTGAATTGGCCGCCACCACCACCCGAGGCGTGCGAGACGTCACCACGCCCTACGGCTTGGCCCGCATCAACTACGCCGGACGTGTCCTCTGGGCGGAGTGGGAGGTCTGGCGTCACTCGGCCGAGCTGGTGGCCTCGGGGTTGTGGACGTCGCGGCTGGCCGGCTCCCCGACCCGGCAGCGGTCGGAGTTCTTCATGGTCGAGGCAAACGCGTGAACGGCGACGCCTACCGGGCCTGGCGGGTTCCGCCGCCGCCCGACGTCGAATGGCGGGCTTCCGACGCGCCGCCCACCCGCAAGGGCGTCCGGGCGACCCTGGCTTCCCTGGTGGGGCGCTCGCGCCGGAACGGTCGCGACTGACGGGAGCGCGTCTCCGGCTGAGCCAGATCCCTAAGCGGCCGTGAATCGGACGGGGAGAGACGAGAGGCTGCGCAGCCCAAAGGCGGGCCGGTGCGACAGGTCGATCTCGAGCAGTTCGAGGCGGGAGAAGCGTTCCCGCAGCCGGGCGAACATGAGTTGGCCCTCGAGGCGGGCCAGGGTGCGCCGAGGCAGTGGTGGAGGCCCCAGGCGAAGCTCACGTGGGCGCCGGCGTTGGGCCGGCCGATGTCGAAGCGGCCGGGGTCGGCGAACTGCGCGGGGTCGTGGTTCGCCGCGCCGAGGAGGGTCACGACGTGATGGTGCCCTGCGGGTTGGCGCGCCCGTCCTCGCCGGCGAGGAGCTCGCGGAGGAACTCGTCTGCTTCCCGCACCACCGACGATGCCGTCAACACGCCTGCGACCCCCAAGACCCTGAAATCGGACAATTACGGCAAACCGTAACTTCTGGGAGGGCACTCAGTGCAACGTAATTTGGCACCCAAGGCGTCATTACACTGAGTGACATGGGAACTCGGGCGGGCGAGAGAGCGCCTAGCCTCTTGGCGACATGATCCGGCGAGAATTGACCAAGAAGGGTGACAAGGTTCGGGTCACGTTCGAGTTGCCCGACGACCACGAGGAAGGCGACGTGTTCGTCGTCGGCGACTTCAACGGCTGGTCGGCGGGCGAGACACCGCTCCGGCGGCGCGACGGCCTGCGGACCGCCTCGCTAACCCTCGTGGCCGATCGCCGCTACGCGTTCCGCTACTACCGCAACGGGAAGTGGTTCAACGAGGAGTCGGCCGACGGCTACGAACCCAACGCCTACGGCGAGACCAACAGCATCATCGACCTGAGACCGGCGACCTGACCGAGGGCCGTCAGGCGTATTTGTGCGCGTTCATGCCGGGCGGGCTCAACCGGTCGACGCAACGAGTTCGGCCAGCACGGCCAGCGACTGGTCCGATGGGTGTGCGACAGCCGTCGACCAGGAAAGCGTTCACGATCCCTCCCGTCGGCTTGAGGATAGGCCGCCGGTCGGAGAGTCCGTTGTACGGCTGTAGCGACGCGAAGGGGCCCCGCCCCGGCTGCGATCGGGGACGGGACCTCTTCTGCTGGGCGGCCGGGGAACGGACTAGAGACCGGGCAGGCTGGGCAGGCCGAGCCCGAGGCCGGCCAGGGTGCCCTCGACCGTGGCCAGCGCGCCGTCGACGTCGACGGGCAGGCCCGGCGTCTCGACCGGAAGGCCGATGCCGTCGAGGGCGGTCCCGACGGTGGCGACCAGGGAGTCGACGTCCGGCACCGGCGCGGCGGGTACGGCGGGGACATCGATCGGCAGCCCGAGCGAGGCGATGGTTTGCTCCGCGGTGGCGACGACGCTGGCCACATCGGGACCGGCCGGGAGGGCGGGGGCGTCGACC